>JBILPP010000019.1:0-12383 GCA_044373765.1 Bacteroidia bacterium | reverse complement strand
GGCTATTATTGTTGGTGTGGTTTGTAGTTTCATTGCATTGGTAAGCACTTGGTATATTGATGAAACTTTTAGTAAAGATTTAAACTACAATGAGGAATAAATATTAAAACAACACCGGTAATGAGATAAAAAAACGCGCGGAGCTTTGCTCCGCGCGTTTTTTGGGTCAATACTATATTCTTCGGTTTTATTTCAACCCTACACCATAAAACCCTTTGCTACCATCGGGATTTATACCGCCTAATAAAACACCTTCTCCTGCATTATCTAAAGCTGTTTTTACTTCACTTGGCGTGGCTACAGGACGCTTATCGATACTTGTTATGATAAATCCAACAGGCACTCCTGCTTTTTTCAAAATACTTTTATCGGCAACTTTTTTCACCCTAACCCCATTGGGTATCTTTAACTTCAATCGGTCCTCACGGTTTACGGTTTCAAACTCTGCATCTAAAACCTTATTGGTTTCTAATTTTTCCGTTTTAACTAGGCCCGTTTTTCCCTCTTTGTTTTTAAGCACTGTCTCAAAGTTCATTTCTTTGTTATCTCGCAAAACTGTTAATTTTACCTTATCACCCGGACTGCGTTTTCCAACTTGTTCTTGTAATTCGCTGCTGCTATTCACAACTACATCCTCCACTTTAATAATCACATCTCCATCTTTAACACCTGCATCTTCTGCGCTGCTATTGGGGTTTACTTTGGCCACGTATACTCCGCGCACTTCTCGTAATCCTTCTTTATCGGCTAACTGGCTATTCACATCCTGAATACTCACACCCAAAAAACCACGTTGAACTGCTCCATATTTAGTTAAATCACCAATTATTTTTTTCATTAAATTAGCTGGCACGGCAAAAGCATAACCGGCATACTGACCAGTTTGACTTGCAATTGCGGTATTAATACCCACCAATTTACCATCAGAAGTAACCAATGCGCCACCACTATTTCCTGGATTAACAGCCGCATCTGTTTGAATAAAACTTTCAATACTGTATTGGCTTTCCGGATTGCGGGCATCACGCAATAAATTTAAATTGCGCCCTTTTGCGCTTACAATACCTGCTGTTACAGTACTAGTTAAGTTAAACGGGTTACCTACAGCCAAAACCCATTGTCCAACTTTTACATCATCGCTATTACCTACAACTGCATATTGTAAATTCGATTCATCAATGCGTAGTAATGCTAAGTCGGTATTGGGGTCATTGCCTAACAACTCAGCATTGTACTCGCGCTTATCATTTAATATTACCCTAATTTGGGTTGCCCCATCGATTACGTGGTTATTGGTAACAATATATCCATCAGGACCAATAATAACACCACTACCAGAACCACTTCTAGGGGCATTAGGCATTTCAAAACCGGGACCAAATAAATCAAAAGGGTTCATTTGTTGCTGCCGGTCTTGTTGTTTAGGTTCAATAGTGGTAACAATATGAACAACTGTTGGCGTAACCAAATCGGCCACCTCTACAAAGTCTGGCCGACTGCCTGACTCGTTTAAACTGGCATATCTTGCCATGTAATTTGCTGAAAAAGTGTCAGCATTTTTGTCATCAATTAATGTGGTAATACCCACAGCCACAAGTCCTCCGAGGCTTGCAACGGCAAATAATCCTAGGTAATTTTTCATGTGCTATTAAAATTTTTTTTTGATTTGAAATACGTTTCAAACAGCGTTCCAATTTTTATATTTTAGGAATTTAACGCAAGCCTCAAAATTTTATTTTACCGTTCAAAAATTTGTACAACTTTGCAAAGGCATACACACATGGGAAATTCACCACACGATTCACACCAATTTTATTTTGAACGTTACCTACGCAATAAATTGTCGGGTAGCGAAAAATCGCAATTGGAAGCGCGTTTAGCAAACGACAAAGAATTAAATCAGGCGTTTGAACACTATAAATCAAACCGTAAAAGCTTTCTAAAAGAACTTATATCTGAGCATGACAGCGGCCCCAAAAGAAGTAGATTAGCAAATATCTTTTACTTAACTATAACAATAGTTGGAATAGCCGTTGCAACTAATTACTACTTAGAAAACCGCTCGCTTAAAGAAGAAATAAACAGGGACAAAAAACTAATTAAAAGGCTCGTATCATACATTCCTTTTGTAGGCAAAAAAATAATTAAAGATAGTAATGAGTACGTTTCCACGAGAACCAAAAATAAACCTATCAATGACAACAAAACATTAAACATTATAACAGATTACAACGACTCCTCATTAGTTGATAAAGAAACCCTGGACGAATTGTTATTTGACACCATTTTAATTCCAATTAAAAGGAGTTACTATGAAGAAAAACTTGCATTTTATTTAAATGAATTAGACAGCACACTGCTGGCAACTGAGGTTCAACATTTGGTTTATAAAAACAGCTATAAATATGATATCAAATATAAAAGCTCACCCATAAGTGTGTCATTTTGGAACTCAAAGGAGCTTGGCAGCACATATCGCTTTGATGGAAATAATTTAAATATAACCGGATTAAAACCTCCTTATGAGCTTTTGTTATTGAAGGATGAAGGAGAGTTAATATGGATTGAAGCAGAAAGAGAAATCATTTTACTTGCCGATAACCAAATACATAATTACTAATCATGCAGCTATACTTTTATAAATATCAAGGTACAGGTAACGACTTTATTATGGTTGATGATCGGCACCTAACATTTCCAATTGATGACATTGGTTTAATAGCCCGTTTATGTGATAGGAAATTTGGTATTGGAGCTGATGGTTTAATTTTACTTCAACCCCACCCTACACAAAGCTATTTTATGAAATATTACAATAGTGATGGTAAAGAAAGTAGCATGTGTGGGAATGGCGGAAGATGCCTTGCTGCATTTGCATTGCACATGGGAATTGCCGTTGGTAAACATTCTTTTATGGCCGTAGATGGCATACACGATGTAGAGCATGAAGGCGACATCAATGCTGCTATATGGATCAAACTAAAAATGAAAAAGGTTGAGCAAATTGAAATTCGAGAAAATAATGTTTTTATACTGAATACGGGTTCGCCTCATTATGTGCAATTTACCTCGCAAAACCTAGGTGCTTTAAATGTAGTTGCCGATGCCAAAAGCATACGATACAACCAAGAATTTACAAGAGAAGGGATTAATGTAAATTTTGTTAACCAAATAGGAATACACGAAATTAGTATGCGCACCTACGAGCGTGGTGTGGAAGATGAAACTTTAAGTTGTGGCACAGGCGTTACGGCTGCCGCATTAAGTAACGCAGTATTAAATAATTTACCTAACGGCCTACATACCACAAACGTAACTACTTCAGGTGGCAGTTTAAAAGTCACTTTTAATTACAATGCCAATGATAGAACATTTAATAATGTTTGGTTGCAAGGTCCCGCAACACTCGTTTTTAAAGGCACTGTGGAAATATAGAGGATAACTATCTATTAAAATAATGTGTGTTAAATAACCGCATTCACTTACCTTAGCCAGATTAAATTAGGGTAAAATTTGTTAGTTGTAAATACAATGCCATTCGATTTGGTTTACACGCTTGTAAACCACCCTCACATAGGGTTTGTGCTTGAACCGCATGTGGTGCAGATAAATTCGTTAGGTAATTTCACACTAACACACCAACGCGTATTCGCCAAAACATCTGAGTACTTTTCTAAAAAAATTGCCGATTTCGACCTTCGACTAATTAAGATTTTGGATGAATTGGATGATGACTATTTGGTGAAGAAGTTTTATGTAGGCGGGAAAAAGAAAATGCGTACCGCAGAGTTTTTTGAACGGAATAAAAATGATGATTTCTTAATAAGTGCCATTCGATCGTTTATTGACGAAAGAATGAATATGGTATTGAATGCATTACGAGGTAAAACCATTTATAAAATGGGTAACGACAACAATCCTACCTCACAAAAAATCGCAGTTTCAAACGAGAAAGCAACCGTTTTATTCCACTTCAGAAGAGACCAAGAAGGTACGCGCTACTTCCCCACTATTAAATATGGAGACCAACGTATTGAATTTATGTTTAAGGGTGCTAGCATCATATGTAACACTCCAGCATGGATGCTTTTAAACGACAGGCTATTTGATTTTGCAAAAGACGTAGATGGCAAAAAACTTCAACCATTTTTAAACAAACGATTTATTCAAATTGCTAAAAGTGCAGAAGAAACTTACTTCAATAAATTTGTTACCCAACTGGTTGAGAAATACGATGTTTATGCCGAAGGATTAGAAATAATTACCAAGCCAGTAGTAGCGCATACGGTACTAAAAGTGCAAGTATATGAAGGCGAGCAATTATCCCTTAAACTTACTTTTAACTACGGCAAATCAAACTTTGAATATGGTACCCAGCATTTAGTTAGTGTGGTGGTTGAAAAACAAGGTGATAATTACACATTTATCCGTTTTAAACGAAACAATAATTGGGAAGAGGAACAGAAAAACCAGATTGAAGATTTAGGTCTGATACAGCTAAATGGATCTTACTTTAGTTTAAAAAATACAACAATTCAGGTCAACGCGCATGAGTTGATAAAACTTGAAACTACAAATAAATATGAGTTTCTAGAATGGCTAAACGAAAATACGGAAACGCTACGCCAACAAAATATCCTAGTAGAACAAGGCAATAATTTAAACAAATACTTTATTGGTCATAGACAAATAAAACTTGAAATTATCGAACAACGTGATTGGTTTGATGTGAAAGCGGTTGTACAATTTGGCGATTATACTTTTAGTTTTATGGCTCTTAAAGAGTACATCCTTAAAGGTAAACGTGAATTTATTTTGCCCAATGGGCAAATAGCAATAATACCGAATGAGTGGTTTGGCAACCTAGGCGGAATGCTGGCATTTAGCACCAGTGAAGATGAAATACTTTTAGAAAAACAACATATTGGTTTAATTGAAGAGTTAAACCACAATGGTGGAAAGTATTTACGCTTAAGCGATAAGTTGGAAAAAATGAAAACCTACGGACAAGTTAGAGATATTGATATGCCTACTGATTTTATTGGCACATTAAGACCCTACCAGAAAGCAGGATTTAATTGGTTTTATTTTTTAAAACAAAACAAATTTGGAGGTTGCTTAGCAGATGACATGGGCTTGGGTAAAACCATTCAAACCTTGGCATTATTGCAAAAAGAAAAAGAACTACATGCTATAACCAAAAAAATCGCCCAAGAAGTTACTATACCAATTGAGATTGTTAATCAGTTAGAAGAACAAGCACCACAATTACACTTATTTGGTGATATTGAAACACAAATAAAAAACAACAACCACTTAGACATCACACAGGTATACGCAACTATAGATGAAAGCATGCACACGCACATCAAAACATCATTAATTGTAGTACCTAACTCTTTAGTATACAACTGGTATAACGAGGCGAGGAAATTCACTCCTAACCTGCGTATACTCATCTACACTGGAATAAATCGCGAAAAAAATCCCCAAACATTTTTAGCTTACGACTTAGTAATTTCTACCTATGGTACTGTGCGCGTGGATATTGACTTGCTAAAGAATTTCCAGTTTAATTATATCATTTTAGACGAAAGCCAATCCATAAAAAACCCTCAATCACAATCATCACGGGCTGTTAAACAACTTAAAGGATCAAATAAATTAGTACTAACTGGCACACCAATAGAAAACAGTGTATCGGAATTATGGAGTCAGTTAGCTTTTATAAACCCCGGATTGCTAGGTAGCCTACAAAGTTTTACCGAAAGATTTGTAGCACCTATTGAGCGAGGAAAAGACATTCATAAACTTCAACAATTAAAGGCCATTATTAAGCCCTTTGTTCTGCGTAGAACAAAAGATCAAGTGGCAACTGAGTTACCTGAAAAAATTGAACAAGTGGTTTATTGTAACATGACAGAGGAGCAAGCGGAGTCATATGAAACGGTGAAATCCCACTATAGAAATGAGATTTTAAAATCGATTAAAGAGTTTGGTTTAAACAAATCTCAGTTTGCTATTTTACAAGGTTTAACCAAGTTACGTCAAATAGCAAATCACCCTATATTAACAAACCCAGAATACAGCGGACAATCTGGTAAGTTTGATGAATTAATTGCACGTGCTGAAACTGCGCAACAAGAAGGTCATAAGGTTTTAATTTTCTCGCAGTTTGTAAAGCAACTTGATATTTACAAGCAACATTTTGATAGCAAAGAATGGAAATATTGTTACTTGGATGGAAGTATGAGTAGCGAACAACGCCAACAAGCCGTAAATAAATTCCAAACGAATGAGAAAATCAATTACTTTTTAATATCCCTTAAAGCAGGCGGTGTGGGCTTAAATTTAACCCAAGCCGATTACGTATTTATCATCGACCCATGGTGGAATCCCGCAGTAGAACAACAAGCCATTGATCGCTCGCACCGGATTGGGCAAACCAAAACGGTGTTTACCTATAAATTTATTACCAAAGATACCGTAGAGGAAAAAATACTTGCCTTACAACAAAAGAAAAAAGAATTGGCTAGCAGTATTATTACAAACGAAGAAAGTTTCATTAAAACAATTAATGTAGATGAAATTATTGAGTTATTGAGCTAATCAACCCATAAAAATCAACGCCTAAATAACTATTATTGCATTTACCTGAACATCGATAATCAATTTAATATGAGCAATACATCAACCCAAGCTAACGCCATGAATAAAAGAGATTTATTACAACAAAAACGCGATGAAGCACAATTAGGAGGAGGTCAATCACGCATTGATTCTCAGCATAAAAAAGGCAAACTTACCGCACGTGAACGTTTGCATTTTTTGTTAGATGAAGGCAGCTTTGAAGAAATTGGTGCTTTTGTAGCACATCGAAGCAAAGACTTCGGCATGGAAAAACAGCAGTTCTTGGGCGATGGAGTAGTTACTGGATATGGAACTATTGATGGTAGATTAGTGTATGTTTTCTCCCAAGATTTTACAGTTTTTGGAGGTTCGTTAAGTGAAACACATGCTGAAAAAATTTGCAAATTAATGGATATGGCCATGAAAGCAGGAGCGCCACTAATTGGGTTAAATGATTCGGGGGGGGCCCGTATACAAGAAGGGGTAGTTTCTCTAGGGGGGTATGCAGACATTTTTTATCGCAATACCATGGCAAGTGGTGTAATTCCGCAGATATCTGCCATAATGGGTCCGTGCGCAGGTGGTGCAGTATACAGCCCTGCAATTACGGATTTCATCATGATGGTGGAAAACACATCATATATGTTTGTTACAGGACCAAATGTAGTAAAAACAGTAACCCACGAAGAAGTAACTTCAGAGGAATTAGGTGGAGCTTCCGTGCATTCAAGTAAAAGTGGTGTAGCACATTTTACTGCTGCCAATGAAATTGATTGCCTTAACCAACTAAGAAAACTATTAAGCTACATTCCAAGCAATTGCGAGGAAAGAACACCTAACCTAGCTTACAATTCATCAAATGAAATTAGAGAAGCTTTAAAAAATATAATCCCTGAAAATCCAAATCAGCCATACGACATGCGTGAGGTAATTGAACAAATTGCTGATGAAGGTTCGTTTTACGAGGTACATAAAAATTATGCAGAAAATATTGTAGTAGGTTTTGCACGTTTAGGCGGCCGAAGCATTGGCATTGTTGGAAATCAACCATCTCAATTGGCTGGTTGTTTAGATATTCATGCCTCACAAAAAGGCGCACGTTTTGTGCGTTTCTGCGATTCATTTAATATTCCTTTATTGGTATTTGAAGATGTCCCAGGTTTTTTACCAGGTACAGACCAAGAATGGAATGCAATTATTACCAACGGTGCTAAATTGCTTTATGCATTTTGTGAAGCAACCGTTCCGCGTGTTACCGTTATCACAAGAAAAGCATATGGCGGAGCATATGATGTGATGAACAGCAAGCACATTGGTTGCGATATGAACTTTGCTTGGCCAACAGCTGAAATTGCAGTAATGGGTGCCAAGGGTGCTGCTGAAATTATTTTCAAAAAAGAGATTGATGCGGCTGCTGATTCAGCTGCTGAACTTGCAAAAAAAGAAAAAGAATACGGTGATATTTTTGCGAACCCTTATCGTGCTGCTGAACGTGGATTTATTGATGAAGTAATATTCCCTGAAGAAACACGTTTAAAGCTGTTAAAAGCATTTAAAATGCTTGAAAATAAAGTAGCTAACTTACCAAGAAAAAAACATGGAAACATTCCGTTGTAATAAAATCCTTTCATCAACATTAGGATTTAACCTTTTTATGTGGGCTGTAGTAAGTTTGGTAGTTTCTACCAAACTTTTTGCTGCCGAAAATGAAGTTCGTGTACCGTCAAACATTACACATGTAACGGTATTTTTAAACCAAGCACAAGTTACACGTGTAGCTAAAACCAGTTTACAAGCAGGCACTACTGAAATTGTGTTTGATCGGATTTCGCCTTACATCAATATAAAAAGTATTCAGGTAAAAACAGAAGGTAATGTTAATTTACTTTCGGTTTCGCACCGCAATAACTTTTTAGCCAATGAAGACAAACCGGCTTTTATCGTTGAGTTGGAGGATACCATATCTGCACTTAGTCAACAAATTGCTTTGATTAACATACGCAAAGAGGCTTTAAACCTTGAAAAAGAAGTGATTTTAGCCAACAAACAAATTGGTGGAGAAAACTCAGGGGTTAAGGTCGAAGACCTTGAGGATGCATTGGTTTTGTTTAGAAAACGTACACAAGAAATAGGTGAAGAATTATTGAAATTAGATGGAAACTTAAATCGCTTAAACGTGATTAAAAACAAGTTTCAATCGCAGTTAAATGTTTATTTAAACAATCGCAACAGCTCTGTTGAAGTTGTGGTAACAGTTAAAACATTAAGTGCTGTTAGCAACACCAATATAGAGTGGAGTTACTTAGTTGGCAACACAAGTTGGGTTCCATTTTACGACATTAGGGTAAAGGATACTAAAAGCCAATTACAATTGGTAAGTAAAGCCAACATAACCCAACGCACAGGTGAGGATTGGAAAAATGTGGTACTAAAATTAAGTACGGCTAACCCCAACGAAAACGGAAGTAAACCGGAGTTGATTCCAACTTATTTGGGTTTTAACCAACCTGTCACAATCGTAGCTCGAAAATCTCTAACCAGTAAAGACAAATATGGTTACAAATCTGAGAATATGGCAGCAGCATCCAAATCAATGGAAACAGAAGCCGAGGCTGACTTGGGCTTTTCGGGCGGCATTTCAAACACCGTACAAACCGAAATAAACACAGAATTTAATGTAACATCTGCTTATACCATCCCTAGCGATAATAACCCACATCAAGTAGATTTGACAGTAACTAATTTAGACGCCCATTATGCTTATGGCACAGTGCCTAAGTTAGATAAAATAGCATTTGTAACTGCCAAGGTATCGGGAAACGATTTGGTGAACCAAATTAGTGGTGAAGCAAATGTGTATTTTGATGGTACTTTTACAGGAAAAACTTATATAAATGGAACTACTAGCGATTCTCTATTACTTTCTTTAGGCAAAGATAAACGTATACAAATTCAGCGTAACTTATTAAAAGACTTTAGCAGCAAATCATTTTCTGGTGGAAGTAAAAAGGAATTGAATACTTGGGAAATTAGTATTCGAAACACGCGCAAGGAACCCATAACCATAGTGGTTGAAGATCAAATACCCGTAAGTACCGATAAAGAAATTGAGATAGCACTTTTAAATAATGGAGGGGCCGAGTATGATGAAACAACCGGAAAATTAAAATGGACGGTTACACTTGATGGTGAAAAATCGAACACCTTAAAATTTAGTTTTGAGGTAAAGTATCCAAAAGAAAAAATTATATCTAATTACTAATAAAAGGGCGCTTGTAGCCCTTTTTTAAATTTTTCGCTCGATGAGCACAGCGCAAATACTTCAAAAAATAAAACAACACCAACCAAAGCACCCCGAGTTGTTGAAACAACTTGCGCTCGAAATTAGCAACAACCAAACAACCTTTAATGCCCTTATAAATAGCATAAAAACAGACAATAAAATTAAAGAAACTTTAAGGTTACACATTGAAAATGTATTTTACCATAAAGATTTAACTTATGCATTAGTAGAATCAGGGATTTCAAGTCGTACAGGATTTACCTCAGAAATAATTAGAAAAATCAAACACAGTATTTTACCAGAAGAAAAAAACAATGCTGCTTTTCATCAAACATTAACAAATGTATTTAAACAAAACCCATTAAGTCAGTTACAACTTAGCGAACTATTGGATGCTTTAGAGATTGAAGTGAACTTTGATCAAGCATATTTGAAAAATGAATTAATTGATGCCATCGAAATTTTATCATACCGCATAACAGCCACTGCAATTGAAAGTGAGTTTATACAAAAATTCAAACACAACAAAACACTAAATTCTTTCATTAAACAAAACAAAGAAATACATGGATTGATTGCTCAATACACTTTAGGCATTGCATTTAATCCACATTTAGTAGCGCACATCAAACAATTACTAGATGAATCATTAAACGATATACAAACATTAAAAAAGAATGCCCACCACCAAGGTATCAGTTTACAATTATCTTATTCATTGCATCGTATTACACAACAAATAGCGCGCTTACAAGTATTATTTGACATTTACCTTACGCCAAAATTATCTGCAATAAGTTTGGCTAAACTAATACATCAACTTTTACAAAACGAGTTAAATAAAAATAGCATTAAACAGCAACTTAACGATACTACGTATTTGCTGGCACACCAAATAACAGAACACGAGAGCAAAACGGGAGAACATTATATAGCAGAAACCAAATCTGATTTAATAAAAATGTTCCGTTCATCATGCGGTGGTGGTGTTTTTGCATCGTTTATCACTGTCATTAAAATAATTTTACATCACCTTCAATTTGCCCCATTTTGGCAAACATTTGCTTATAGTTTAAACTATGCGTTAGGCTTTGTTGGTATACAAATTACACATGCTACACTAGCTACTAAACAACCAGCAATGACTGCTTCAAAAATTGCTCATGCGTTAGATAGCTATACGAAACGAAACGATACAGATTCTGTAAAAGGATTGGCCTTAATGATTGGCAAAGTATCTCGAAGTCAGCTAATCTCTTTTGCAGGAAACTTATTGGTCGTATTCCCTTTGTCGTTTGCTATTGCATGGCTCTGGAAATACATAAACGGAGTAGGAATTGTTGATGAAAAAGAAGCAAGAAAAATGTTGCAAGATGTACATCCTTTTTTAAATCCAACTTGGTTTTATGCTTGTATTACTGGTGTATTCTTATTCCTCTCTGGAATAATTTCAGGCTATTATGACAACAAAGTTATATATAGTAAAATCCCTTCTCGCTTAAGGCATCACCCGAACTTGCAAAAGATATTACCCAAGCGTATTTTACTGGCCTTATCAAACTATGTTGAACACAACCTTGGTTCTTTAGTAGGTAATATTTGTTTGGGATTATTTTTGGGAACCGCGGGGTTTATTGGCTTTATTTTCGGAATCCCTTTTGACATCAGACACATAACAATTTCATCAGGTAATTATGCAATTGCGTTATTTACGTTATTTGAAAACGTAAAATGGGAGTATGCGCTAACATGCTTAGGTGGTGTTTTAGGCATAGGCGTATTTAACTTTTTAATCAGTTTTGGACTAGCTATTTTTGTTGCAGCACGTTCACGCAGGGTTAAAGCAATACAGTTTATTGCTTTATTAAAGTGGACTTGGATATATTTTAAAAAATACCCTAAAGACTTTTTTGTAGCACCAATTAAAACTCGTTTACCAGAGGACTTAAATTAACATGGGAATCAAATCAACAATAGCAAAACTATTTGCAAAATATATTGTAATTAAGGTTAAAAAAGATGCCGCAAATGCACTCAACACGCAAGAACAAATCTTTATTCATTTAATTACTACTGCTGCTCAAACCAAGTTTGGTAAAGACCACCATTTCGCGAAAATAAAATCATACGAAGATTATAAAAACACGGTTCCAATTAAAGATTACGAAGGGCTAAAACCATACTTCGACAACATGGTTGCAGGAGAAAAAGATGTATTGTGGCCAGGAAAACCACTGTACTTTGCCAAAACAAGTGGAACAACTTCGGGGGTAAAATATATTCCAATTTCAAAGGAGTCTATACCCTATCATATCAACTCGGCACGTAATGCATTGTTATGTTACATTGCAGAAACGGGCAATGCAAATTTTATTGATGGTAAACTTATTTTCTTATCTGGTAGTCCGACCTTACAAAAGAAAAATGGTGTTTACACGGGTCGCCTAAGCGGCATTGTAAACCACCATGT
>JBILPP010000223.1:0-3638 GCA_044373765.1 Bacteroidia bacterium | reverse complement strand
ACCTGTAGCCGTTAGTAACGGAAGGCAATATCCAGTTGATGTTTTTTATGTAGGTGGTCAGGATGAGTTTTTGCTTCCTGAGGTTACATCAAGGGTTATTATAAAAGCAGTAAAAGAGCACGAAGGCGATGTGTTGGTTTTTTTGCCCGGAGAAGGCGAGATTAGAAAATGTGCCGAGTTGTTAAAACGTGATTTAAGTACTTTTGCCATACATCCGCTATATGGGCAGTTGCCTCAGCAAGAGCAATATTTAGCTATTGTTCCCAATAAATTTGGCAAACGAAAAGTAGTTTTAGCCACTTCAATTGCCGAAACAAGTTTAACCATTGAAGGAATAAAAATTGTAGTTGATACTGGCTATGGTCGGGTTTCTAAGTTTGATCCAAAATCGGGTTTATCAAGGTTAGAAACGCTCCAGATTTCTAAAGATTCAGCAGATCAACGTGCAGGGCGTGCTGGACGATTAAGTGCAGGTGTTTGTTACCGCATGTGGACAGCAGCTACCCATCAACGTTTGGCCGAGCACCGCATTCCCGAAATAATGGAAGCCGATTTAGCAGCATTGGTGCTTGATTTAGCCCAATGGGGAATTACCAATATAGAACAACTCACCTGGTTATCTCCCCCACCCAAAGCAGCGGTAGCCCAAGCCATAGATACATTAACCAACTTAAATGCACTAGAAAATGGCCGCATAACCGAACATGGTAAAAAGTTACACCAATTGGCATGTCATCCGCGCATTGCTCACATGCTGTTAAAAGCCAAAGAGGATAATGCTGTGGCATTGGCTTCTGATATTGCAGCTATATTAGAAGAAAGAGACCCTTTGCCAAAAGAAACTGGTATTGATATTAATTTACGGATTGAGGCTTTACGCAGGGCTAGACAAAACAATGGGTTAGGAAACAAATTTATCCGCATAGAAAAAGTGGCTGAATCGTACCGCAGGATGTTAAATGCACAACCTGATAATGGGCCCGTTGATGTGTTTGAAACAGGATTGCTGCTGGCTTTTGCTTATCCGGAGCGTATTGCCTTTGCAAGACCAGGAAATAATGCGCAGTTTCAATTGGCCAATGGAAAATATGCCACTGCCGGACACAGAGATGATTTAGCCCACGAGCCTTGGCTTGCCGTTGCACATATTGATACCCGAGATGGTTTGGGTAAGATATTTATGGCATCGCCACTAAACCCAAAAGATTTACTGCCTATGGTAAAAGAAAAGCAAGTAATTACTTGGGATACACGCAGAGGTGGCTTAATAGCCAGTAAAGATTTGCGTATTGGCAGTATCGTTTTACAATCAAAACCCCTCCCCAACCCTGACGAAAGTTATTTGCAAGTGGCCATATCAAATGCCATAAAAACCGAAGGCGAACAGTTGTTAATTTTTGATGAAAAGATGCAACAATTGCAAAATCGTATTTTAAGTTTACGCAAATGGAACCCTAATGAAGGTTGGCCTGAGGTAAGCACATCAACCCTATTATTAACCAATGGTGAGTGGTTAATGCCATACCTAATAAATATTAAAAAGCCAGATGATTTAAAAAAAATAAACTTACATGATGCTTTATTAAATAGTTTAGATTGGAATATGCAACAATCATTAAATGAATTAGTACCAGCTAAAATTAATGTGCCCAGCGGTTCAGCTATTGAGGTGGCGTATTTGCCTAACGGAGAAACGCCAATATTATCGGTTAGGTTGCAAGAAGTGTTTGGATTGGCCGATACACCAATGGTTAACAAGGGTAAAATTTCGGTGGTGATGCATTTGCTTTCTCCTGGTTTTAAACCTGTGCAAGTAACATCTGATTTGCGCAGTTTTTGGAACAATACCTATTTTGAAGTAAAAAAGGAACTACAAAGGCGTTACCCAAAACACGCGTGGCCAGATGAACCTTGGGAAGCCAAGGCAGTTGCCAAAGGTGGTGTTAGGAAATAAAATCGGCCGAATACCTTAAGGTATTCGGCCGATTTGTTTGGCTTTAACTGATTATTGTTTAATTAACTTTTTAATAGCAATTACTTCTACTCCACACTTAACGGTAACAAAGTAAATTCCATTGTTTAAGTTACTCATATTGATCTCATTGCCAACCCCGGTTAATATTACTTTTCCCGTAATATCATTTAATTCATAAATAATTTTAACCGTGTTGTTTACTTGTATTACTGCAATATTTGAAGTTGGATTAGGATACAAACCAATACTTGCCGAGTTTTTAAATATATGTTTAATACCCGTATTTAGCGGTGTTGATGCCAATTGAACCTCATCAATTGTAAATTTGCTTCCTGCAACTTCAATTGGCCCACCCTCAGGAATAGATGACATGAAGCTTACTCTTAAAGTATCGGGTTGGTTAAACGCAAATAGCGGAATAGTTGCTTTTGTATAACTTGATGCTGATCCTATTTTAACAAAAGCACCACCAACAGAAGTTCCATTGCCACGTAATTCAACATACACAGCACCTGAGTCGTCTGTTGAAACAGCATCGTATTTGTACCAAAATACAAGGGTGTCGTTCATACGTGTATAAGGTAATCCTCCAAATGGATCTCCAGAGTTATTGTAATTAAAGTTAAGTAACATGGCCTGTCCTATGTACCCATCTTGGTAATCAATGGTTTCTAACTCTACACCATACGAACCTTTATAGCCTGTTGTTCTTGATATGCCTTCACCACCACTCCACCAATCGTTTAGAGCGTTTAAAGACGTAGTAGTCCAACTATCAAAATTGCCATTGGTAATGGTTTGTGTGATGTTAGAGCCTGTTAAAGCCAAATCATCAAACATGATCCAACTGCCTGGTGTTACGCCCACTTCTGCAAGTACATTACTTGATGCAGCGGCTATTATAACACTATCAGGTGTAACTGTTAAGTTTTGAATTGGGAATGAAAAAGCGGTGTAAGCACTATTTATGCCCGTAAACTTATATTCTGTTTGCGAAACAACCACTCCATTTTTCTTGAAAATAACTAATATTATGGCAGAATCGCCAACGGCAATGTTTGATTTGAAATAGCCTGTCATGTTTTGTGGTAATTGGCTAAATGCTTGCCCACCCTCGCCTGCCGTTGGATCCCCATCAGTATTTGCAAAATAAGCAAAGGCGGTATCGCCAGTTTGCGAAACCAGGGTTTCTAATTTAATGGCAAATCCAGAGCGGCTATCGCTTGATTTTGTTGCGGTAAATTTTCCGTTAACCAACCTCCACTCGTTATTTGATGTGGTCCAATTGTTGGGCTCCTCTATGTTTATTGTTTCCCAATTTTCCATGGCGCCATTAGGAAAAAATTGTGCATTTGCTGCTGCAGCAATTCCCATAACTGCAAAAGCTGTTAGTAAATGTTTGTTCATGATTAATAAGTTAAAGTGTACACGAATTAATATAACTTTATATTAATTAAGTATGACTTTTATTTTATAAATAATGAATAATTATATTTAATTGATGGATTAATAGAAAAAAGACACTTGTCTGATTTAATTATTGGTGCACTTTACAGATAAATTTAGATAATATTTATCACCAACCACCAAGAGGTAGTATAATAGTGGCTTATTTACATGTCATAAAAACAGGCACAGTAGCCCGGCCTGTTTTTAAACCGTA
>JBILPP010000018.1:0-12392 GCA_044373765.1 Bacteroidia bacterium | reverse complement strand
GGTAGCTTTTTAGTTCATTAATAAATTCGGGGGCTTTTAGTTTTGCAGGTTGTAAAACAGGAATATGATGTGCTACTGCAAACTTTTTAACTGGTGGTTCTTGCAATTGCATGCCTCTTCCTGCTGGTTTGTCTGGAGCGGTTACAACAGCCACAATATGAAAGCCTGAATCAACCAACGCTTTTAGTGGTGTTACAGCAAAATCAGGTGTTCCTAAAAATATAATGCGTAATGGATTGCTCATGAAAAGTTAGATTTTATTAATCTCGCCACAAAAAAGGAAATAACAAATAGGCAAGTGTTACAATTAAGGCATTTATGGCCAACAACACCAATAGGTCTTTGGTCATTAAAGATGGATCCAAATCATCAACGGCTTTTTTAGCTGCTTTTATGGCAACCAATAAAAGTGGAATGATAACAGGAAAACTTAAAACTGGCATTAGTAAATTGCCATTACCAGATTTTGCAGCTATAGAAGATATTAAAGTGAAGGTAGATGAAAAGCCAATACCACCCAATGCGATGGTAATGATGAAATAAAGCGCGTTGCCTACAGGAAATCCAAGAAATAAGCTGTAGGTTCCTAAGCACAATAAAGCAAGTAGCACAGTTAAGATTGCGTTGTAAATTAGTTTTGAAATAATGAGGTGTTGTGCTGATACGATGCCATAATAATATAATTGTCTGCCGCTACTTTCGGCAACAAAACTTTTAGCCACTGCACTCACCGATGAAAACAGCAATACAATCCAATAAATAGCATTCCATGTTGGTGCATTAAGCATTTTAACACTTAAAAAAACGACCATAGTACTTGATATGGCGTGAAGCAAAATGCCATTGATGGCATATCTTTGGCGCCATTCAATGGTAATGTCTTTTTTTATTAATGCAACAATTGGGCTCATTATCATGGTCGGGTTACTATACCGTCAAAATCAGTGTACAGCATGTATTTTTTACGTATGCGTTTAAATTTAGATAATTCAGGTTCCCAACTTTTTCTAATTTCAGCTTCGCTAATGCCGTTTTTTATTTGCTGCATTAATGCATTGTTACCTGCTAATTTATTGAAAAAATTATTAAAGAATTTATCCTGCATCGTATCTTTCTGGTACATTTCTATCATCCAATTAATGTTTAGGCTAGGATTTAATGAAAGTACATTTTTTGCATAATCGGTTAGTAAATACCCCCTACATTCTTTATTCATAAATGGGGGATTATCAGCAACCCCTTTAATATTACGTGGTGTAAAAGTATAATTACCGTGTGTGTTTCCCGGTTTCCCAATGCATTCAAATGGTTTGTCTGTGCCACGGCCTAGGCTGTAATTAATGCCCTCAAAAAAACATAATGAAGGGTATAAAGCGATACTCTCTGGGGTTGGTAAATTGGGTGAAGGTTTAATAGGAAGATTATATTTCATTCCATGGTTCCAGCCTTTCATTTTCACTACTTCAAGTTTACATTTTAAACTATCCTTTAACCAATTTTCGCTATTAATCATTTTGGCATATTCGCCTACTGTCATACCATGTACCACAGGCACGGGGTGCATGCCCACAAACGATTTAAACTTCATGTCTAATACGGGGCCATCTACATAAAATCCATTCGGATTAGGACGGTCTAAGACAATAAGTAATTTTTTATTTTCGGCACAAGCTTCCATTACATAATGCAAAGTTGATATGTACGTATAAAATCTAGCACCCACATCTTGAATGTCGAAAATGACTACGTCCAGTTTTTTCATCATTTCAGGACTTGGTTTGTAGTTTTTGCCATAAAGCGAAACAATCGGCAGTCCAGTTTTTTCATCAATTCCCGATTTTATTTTTGCACCTGCACTATGGTTACCTCTAAATCCATGTTCTGGGGCAAATATGGTTACAATGTTTACGTATAGTTTTTGAAGGGTATCAACCAAGTGAGTTTCGTTAATAGCCGATGTTTGGTTAACCACCAATCCAACTTTTTTACCTTTTATTGATGGTAAATAATTATTAAGTTGTTGGGCACCTGTAATAATTTGTGCCGTAAGCGAATAGTTGCAAAATATGAATAATGCTGCTGTAAATAAACCAATCTTCTTATATTCGAACCTTATCATTTAATATTATTACGTATTGAACTTTCCATTTTTCATCGCCAAACGCTTAATGGGCAATAAAAGCAGCGGACGCAGTGGTTTGATAGTGAACATTGCCATAGCTGCCGTAGCCATTAGTGTTGCGGTGATGCTTATCTCTATAGCCGTTGTTCAGGGCTATAAGTTGCAAATAACAAACAAAATTACCGGATTCAGTAACCATATTCAAATTAGTAGATTAGATTTTAACAATTCGTTTGAAACTAATCCGATATACCGTGATGCCAAAATTGAGCAAACACTCCATTCGGATAACCGTATTGAGTTTATACAGCCATATGCAACAAAGGCAGGAATAATAAAAACAAGCTCCGAGTTTGAAGGTGTTGTTCTTAAAGGGATTGACCAATCATTTAATTGGGGTTTTATACAATCATGCTTATTAGATGGGGAGGTTTTTGTTCCCAATGATTCATCTGCTTCAAACAAAATTGTAATATCAATGAGTACTGCTCAGAAATTGCAATTAGAACTAGGACAGGGCTTGGTTGTTTATTTTGTGCAAGAAGATGGCTCCATGCCACGTGCGAGAAAGTTTACCATAACTGGAATTTACAGTACCGGTTTTTCTGATTTGGATGCGCTATATGGTATTATTGACATACGACATATTCAACGACTTAATAAGTGGGACGAAAACCAGATTACTGGTTATGAAGTTAAGCTTAAAAAGTATGATGATTTAATTCTTACCGCTTCAGAATTATTGCCATTAATGCCCATGCATTTGCAAGTTAAAACAATAGTGGATGTTTATCCGCAGTTGTTTGATTGGTTGGGTTTATTAGACTTAAATGTATTGGTTATTATAGTATTAATGGTTGTAGTTGCTTGTATCAATATGAGTACGGCCTTACTTATTCTAATTGTAGAAAGAAGTAACATGATAGGTATGCTTAAGGCTATGGGAACAAACAATAAACAAGTGCAACACATATTTGTATTTATGGCAGCAAGATTAATAGGTAAAGGATTGTTAATAGGTAATACCCTTGGTTTATTAATTTGTGTTACCCAATATTATTTAGGTTGGATTAAGTTGGATGAAGAAGCTTATTTTTTGAACCAAGTTCCTATATTTTTAAATGCATTGGATGTTCTATGGATTAACCTTGGTGCATTTGTGTTATGTCTTTTAATTATGCTCTTACCTGCGCAATTTGTAAGTAAAATAACACCAGTAAAAGCCATTAAGTTTCAATAGTTTTAGTTGTATCTAAAAACTTTTACATAGGCAGCTTTGCCATTGTGATTTAAGTGTATAATATACATGCCAACGCCATAATCTGCAGGGTTTAAATCAAGTTGGTTGATGTTGTTTCTTGATAAGACTTCATGACCATTTACATCAAACATTTCTACATTAAATGTTCCGGTTTGATTTATTTTAACTGATGCATTTCCTGTTCCATTTGCAAAGCCATACGTATTTAATAAACTTATTTGCTTATTTAACAATACTTCATTTGTGCCCGTATAAAAGTCGCCCAACTTACGCGCCACAAATTCTTCAGCTAATACCCATCTGTACTTACTGTTATTTGTTATGCTGTCTATATCATACATTATTTTTGCAGCCTGTGGCATGGTAGTATTTGGAGATAGTTGTGGTATCACATGAAGTAATAATTTAATCACAACATCTTCACCAATTTTTTCGCTTAAGTTATTCATGGCGCTGCTCCAAATTTCACTATCACTATAAAAGTCACCTACTTTATTTTCATATGTTTTTGATGAAGCACCGTTGCGCCCATTCCAAAACTCGTTATGACCATCCCACCCGAAAATATTTTTCCATAAAAACGGATTAATTCTTTTGGAATAAGCGCAGCACATTGCATCACAAATGGCTTCTTCTAGCGCACGTCTTTCTGTGCCAATGGCATCAGTTGGGTTTAAACTATGTGAAATGGCATGTGTATATTCATGTACAATTACATCTGCATCTTCGGCATCAGGTACACCACCCAAACCAAAATGTAACGATGTATCAGGATCGTAACTAAAATAACTTTGGTCGGCATTGCTGCTGTGTGGGTCAACACTAAGTTGGTAGTTAACCAAATTATTAAACCCTAAACTTTTAACATAAGCCTGCACTTGCGATATATGGTACAATGCCATTACTTCTTTAAATCCAATTTGTTTGCGTGTAAAATCAAACGTATCGGTGGTTGATTTTGAAGGAGCATAATTTGGCGATTTAATATCTACTATGGCTGCGTATTTGTTTTTAAGGTAAAAAGTGTCTGAGTTAAATTGAGCAGGAATATTAACCCATTTCCGCTGTTCGTTTAATAAAGTATAATCACTATCATTAAAATTGCGATAAGTCCCGTCTTTGCCATAAACAACTCCTGCTGTGGTAAGTGGGTCGGGGTTAAATACCCGCGCTTTTATAATGGTATCTGTAAAATATAAACGGTTGTCTTTTTGGTAAAGTATGGTTCCGTCATTTTGTTTTAATGCAAATTCGTAACCGTTTTTATGTGCTTTAGCCAACACCAAACGATGATCACTTACCACCCAAAAGTTATGGTTTACAACATTACCCAATTCTATGGTTAATGTATTTATATCAACCAATGTACCAAAGCTATTTAATACCCCGCCATTTTTGTTTGTATTTACTTTTAAATATGCTCCATAAATAGGCAAACCTTCATGCATTTGCTGGTATAAGTAATGTTTTCCAATATTACTTTCAGTATACGTTTTTAGAACTAAATCTTCATTGCCGCTTTTATTTAATATTTGTTTTTGCTGGTTAAATTGAGCAGGCAATAATTCACTTTTAACCAGTGTTGGTGTTTGTTCTGTTAGACGCGCTTCTGCTTGATGTTGGGCAAAAGCGGATATACTTATTAAACATAATATTGAGCTTAATGCGATTGCTTTTTTCATTGTTCTGAAATGAATTTAATTTCAAATAACCTTTTTTCTTTAATGTAATCAGTTATTTCTATTGCTTTGGTTTTACGTATTTCAAAGATACTACTAAATTGTGTTCCGTTATAGGTGTGGCTTAATATTTTAGCACCAAATTGTTTGTAAGCTTTATACACTTCATTCTCGTCTACGTAATTCCCTATTACCAAGTGGTGTTCTGTAATTATTTTCTCGAGAATAGTAGCCGCTTTTAACGCCTCATTGGCCGATTCTCCATAAGCTTGAATTAACCCCGGAACACCAAGTAATTTTCCGCCAAAGTACCGAACTACCACAACCAAAGTATTGGTAAGTTGTTTGCTAAGTATAGCGCGTAATATGGGTTTTCCTGCAGTATTGTTGGGCTCGCGGTCATCATTGCTTTTTTGTATTTCTTGTGCTGTACCCAAAATGTATGCATAACAATGATGCGCGGCTGTATAATGTTCTTTTTTCAGGTTGTTGATGATGTCTTTTATCTCGTTTTCATCAGTTATGGGGTATGCAAATCCTAAGAATTTGCTGCCTTTGTCCTTAAACTCACCTTCGCTTTTACCTGCTATTGTTTTATACGTATCGGAAAATAACATACTAGCTAAAAGATAAAATAATAATTGATGCAATAGCGATTACAAACCCTAACCAATTTGTTTTACTTAAATGCTCCTTAAAAATAAGTAAACCAACTAACGTGGTGGTTAATACAATACCAATGTTATTTATAGGAAGTACAATACTTGCTTCGGTAAATGCGCCAAGTGTTTTTAATAAAAAAAACATGCATAAATAATTCGGTATGCCAAGTGCTATTCCCCACAAAATATTTTTAAGTGTAAGCTTTTGTTTGCCTCTAAATATTTGAAAGGCAAGTAAACTTCCACCAAATACAAATGCAGTTAAAAATACAAAACTTAAAATATGATTGGTGTCAAAAGGAGGGATGTAATTTTTATTGATGATGTTTAAAAGTGTGTCAATACAACCACTACCTATAAATACATACAATGGAAAATACCACAAGCCTTTTTGGGTTGGTGTATTGTTGCTTTTACTAATAAAATATACTGCTGTTAATGACAAAACAATTCCGCATAGTTTTAATAATCCTAAATTTTCGTTAAAAAAAAACAGTGCATAAATCACCGGAATGGCAACCGATAATTTAGCGGAAACCATACTTACCGATACGCCAAACTTTTGTGCCGTTTGACTGATGCTATAAAATACGCTAATAAACAAAAAGCCCAACGCCAATGTATAAGGAAACCAATCCTCGCTCCAAAACTGTGTGGTAATGCCTGGTTTGTCGGTGATGATATTTCCCATAATGGCACAAGTGAGGTAATTAACTACAATGGCCTGAAATGTATTTACATTGTACCTATTAAATAGTTTAAAATAACTTACAACTATTACGGAAGTGATGACACTTAAAAATAAATAGATCATTGGTGGTTTATGCGCGAAATAATATTGTTCTCAATTAAAAAAGATTCTTTGGTTTTGCCAACTAAAGTTGGGGCTTTAATTCCTTGCGTTAATTGGTGAGGGGCTTCAATAATAATAGCCTCATCCCATACATCGCTATCAATAAATGTTTGTAAAACTTGAGCTCCACCTTCAATCACCAACGATTGTATTTGCTGTTTATACAATTCAGTTAGAATTTGTGGTACTAAATCTTTTTTTCTAGTAATAGGGATATAGGTAATGTTATAGGTTGATTCTGTTTGGTGTTCTTCATAAACAAATACAAAAGTGGGCTGTGTGCCATCAAATAAATGTAACGATTTTGGCAATCTACTATTTAAATCCAATACCACTCTTTTAGGATTTCGACCTTGCCAATGGCGGGCACTCAGTTTTGGATTGTCAATCAAGGCTGTATTAGTTCCAACCATAAAGGCATCTTCTTGTGTTCGCCACCTGTGGGTTATTTTTTGTACGGTTGCTGCCGAAATTTGCTTTTGCTTTTCAAATTCAGTATCGCTTAATTCATTTTTATCGGGTGCAATAAAACCATCGTTGGTTTGAGCCCATTTTAAAATTACGTAGGGTCTTTTTTGGTTAATGTAAGTGATGTATCTTTTATTTAAATCCGCACATTCATTTTTAAGTAAATCTGTTATAACGTTTATGCCTGCCTCATTTAGCAATTTAATTCCTTTGCCACTAACTAATGGGTTAGGGTCGGTAATGCCAATTACCACTTGTTTAATTCCGTGCTCAATTAATGCGTGGGCACACGGTGGTGTTTTACCGAAATGGCTGCATGGTTCTAAGGTAACATAAACAGTACTTTCTTTAAGTAACCATTTATTGGTTACACTATTTAATGCATGAATTTCTGCATGTGGTCCGCCAAATTTTTGATGCCATCCTTCACCAATAATTTTATTATTATGCACGATTACACAACCAACTTGCGGGTTTGGGGATACCAAACCAACACCTAGTTTGGCTAATTCGATTGCCCGTTGCATATATTTTTCATCTGGAATCACCTCGCGAAAGTAAGGTTTTTGTATTTTGCCACCATGAATTCAATATATGCGAGAGATTATTTTGTTGATTTTACCCGTAAACTATTAGCTGTATACGATGAAGATGAGGCCCGAGCTATTGCAGGATATGTTTGTGCAGAATTGCTTATGATTAAATGGCAACAACTAAATATCATACAAAAAGAGCTGAGTGGCGCTGAGGTGGAGCATTTTGATAAAATATTGAATAGGTTATTAAACGGAGAACCCATTCATTACATTTTAGGCTATACATGGTTTTATGGTTTAAAGTTTGATCTTAACCCAAGTGTATTAATTCCAAGGCCAGAAACGGAAGAATTGGTTGATTTGGTGATGAGTTATTGTAGAAAAAACAGCGTTACTACACCAACCATTATTGATTTAGGAACAGGAAGTGGTTGTATACCTATTAGTTTAAAGAAAAACTTACCACAGGCACAAGTATACGGGGTTGATTTAATGCCCAATGCAATAGCCACTGCTAATCATAATGCACGTTTAAATAAAACCGATGTTACTTTTATTGAAGCGGATATGTTAAAAACTACAGCTTTGGTAACTGCACTCAAAATACAACAAAGCCCAGTTATTCTAATTAGTAATCCACCATACATTGCTCAAAAGGAAGCAGAGGGGATACATAACAATGTACTTAAGCACGAACCCCATACGGCTTTATTTGTGCCAAATGATGACGTACTATTGTTTTATAAAGCCATAGCAGGTTATGCTCAGTTGGTGTTAAAACAAGGCGATACGGTGTGGTTAGAAATAAACCCACTTTTTGCCCAAGAAACACTGTCTCTATTCCAAAATTTATCAACCACAAATCAGTCGTCAATCATTAACGACATCTCAGGTAAACAACGGTTTGTATATGTTCTGATTTAATTATATTGCCATCCTATTTACCTATAAATCAAACAATTTTTATGAAAAAAATTTACTTAGCTTTATTAACTGCCCTATCCATTACAGGTGCATCGGCACAGTTTGTAACTCCAATGAATGCAAGTACCGTTGCCGAATTGAAAGAAACTGAGTGGACTTTTCCAGGTCTTAAAAATGCTACAACCAAAGTTAGGTATTGGATATCACCAACTGAAGTTGGTTTTACAGCTGCTTTTGATTTTACCATTGCACGTGACGCTAATAACAATATTACCAGTATGGTTACTACTAATATTAACCAGAGTAATCCTCCTGCTACAAAGTATTCAAGCATTGGTGTTGTAAACGGAAATAAATTAAATGTTCAAGTTAAAACAGCCGATCCTCAAACAGCCGATCCTTTTGTTGACTATAAAAAAGAAACGATATTTAAAAACGCTTTTGGTAAAGATAGTTTAGTGGTGATTGAACGCTTAAACAGCGAAAATCAATATGACGAAGAGAGAAGGGTAAAATTGGTATATAATGCCAATGGTGCTATTGTTTCTTTACAAGAGTTACTTCCCGTTTCAAATAATTATGAATTGGTTGGATACCGCAACTTTGGATACATTGGTAGCAAACGCGTTACAGATACAACCTACATTGTAGGGACAGGAGCTGATGAAGTTGTGGCTTACAACAAGTTGTTTTATACTGCAACTGATAAATTAGATAGTGTATTGTCTTTTAGCGTAAAGCAAGGAGTAGCAAGTATAGATGCAGGTTACAGGATGTATTATGACGCTAATCCGGGTATTGCAAAGATTTTAGTAACAAGTGTTACACCTACAGATACATCGTTTGAATATCGTATTGATTACATTGGAGGTGTTATCACTGCATTGAATGAAAATAAATTACTTAATGAAAACAACTTTGTATGTTTTCCTGTTCCTGCTAATAACGAATTAAACGTTACAGCCAATAACGGTGAGTTATACAACTACACGATGTTTGATGTTTATGGTAAAAAAATCACTTCTGTTAACTTGTCAAGTCAAGCAGTTATTAATACTGCAGGTATTGCTAATGGAGTTTATATATTAATTATACAAGATGTAAACGGAAATTCAACCAACAAGAAAATCACTATTCAACACTAATTTTTTTATAACGCTACATTTAATTTATGCAACGAGTACTTAGTTTAGTATTAGCCTTTTTTACTTTATCAGTCTTTGCTCAAGATTCCTATCAGTGGGTTGAGCGTAAATCTATTGATGGTAGGTTTACTTACAAAACAGTTCAAAACGATCCATTGGGTGTGCGTATTTACACCTTGCCAAACGGGCTAACGGTAATGATTTCGGTGAACAAATCAGAGCCAAGGGTGCAAACCTATATTGCTACAAAAGCAGGTAGTAAAAACGATCCAGCCGACAATACAGGATTGGCGCATTACCTAGAGCATTTGTTGTTTAAAGGTACCGATAAATATGGTACAAAAGACTGGTCTAAAGAAAAAGTACAGCTGGATAAAATAGATGCATTGTATGAGCTATACAACAAAACTACTGATGAGAAAAAACGTAAAGAGATTTATCGTAAAATTGATTCGGTGAGTGGTGTTGCTAGCCAGTTTGCCATTGCCAATGAGTATGATAAAATGTTGTCTACTGTTGGTGCGCAAGGTACCAATGCATTTACCTCTTTAGAGCAAACTGTATACGTAAATGATATTCCTCAAAATCAAATTGAAAATTGGTTAACTATTGAAGCCGAACGTTTCAGAGCGCCAGTTTTACGTTTGTTTCATACCGAGCTAGAGGCTGTATATGAGGAAAAAAATATTGCTTTAGATAACGATGGTCGTAAGGTGTTTGAAGCCATGATGGCCAATTTGTTTACCAAACATGCTTATGGTACGCAAACCACCATAGGTACAGTTGAGCATTTAAAAAATCCTTCGTTAATTAAAATACGCAACTATTTCAACACGTACTACGTGCCCAATAATATGGCCATTATTTTAGCGGGTGATGTTGACCCTGATAAAACAGTAGCTATGATTGCAGATAAGTTTGCATACATGCAACCAAAGTCGGTTCCTACTTATACTTTTGATGCGGAACCTAAACGTGATGCACCAACTATTGTTAATTTAAATGGCCCTGATGCAGAAAATATCATGATTGGTTTTCGTACCGCTGGAGCAAATTCTAAAGATGCATTATTGGCTACTTTGGTTGATTACTTATTGGCCAATTCAAAAGCAGGTTTTATTGATTTAAATTTGGTTAAACAACAAAAAGTATTGGCCGCTTCTTCTTCAGTTTGGATGAACAAAGATTATGGCATTCACTTTTTAACAGGCAAACCCAAACAAGGCCAAACGCTTGATGAAGTGCGTAAATTATTGTTAGAACAAATTGAAAACATAAAAGCAGGTAAGTTTACTGATGAAGATTTAAAAGCCATTCTTAATAATTTTAAAGTAGAGCGTATTCGCAACAACGAAAGCAATGAAGGCAGAGCCTCTGTTATGCTAGATGCATTTGTTGTTGATATGCCTTGGACAGAGCAAGCAAGTGTTTTAGAGAATTTATCTAAAATTACCCGTGAGGAAATTATTAATTACGCCCACAAAGCCTATACCAACGATTACGTGGTAATTAATAAAAATATTGGCGAAGACAAAGGGATTGAAAAAATTGAAAAGCCAACCATCACTCCTGTTGAGGTAAACCGAAACGACATGAGTCCTTTTGTAGATGCAATTGTTAACTCAAATCCTCCGCGTATTGCGCCCAAGTTTTTGGATTTTGATAAAGACGTAACCCGCACATCTTTAAATAAGCAAGTGCCAGTTTACTACGTTAAAAATAACGAGAACGGATTGTTTAATATGTATTATGTGCTTGATATGGGTAAGTTTAATAACATTAAATTACCTATTGCTGTTCAATTGTTGCAATACTTGGGTACAGATAAATACACCAGCGAACAAATAAGTAAAGAGTTTTATAAGTTGGCTTGCGACTTTAGTGTAAATGCTGGAGAAGACCAAGTGTATGTTTCGTTAAGTGGATTAAATGAAAATTTCGAACCTGCTTTAAAATTGTTCGAACATTTATTGGCCAATGCAAAACCAGATCAAGATGCATTAAACCAGTTGGTGCAACGCACACTAAAACAACGTAAAGACGCTAAACTAAACAAGCAAGCTATTTTTTGGCAAGCATTACGTAATTATGTTGTATATGGAAGTAAAAACCCAAGCACATATAATTTAACTTTAGAGCAACTTAACGATTTAAAAGCAGATGAATTGGTTGATATGGTTAAGCAATTAACCTCATACCAACATAATATTTATTACTACGGACCAATGCAGTGGGTTAACCTAAATACCATGCTGACCAAAGAACATAAGTTGGCTAAAAAGTTAAAACAAGCTCCTGAACCCATTGCTTTTTCACGTAACCTAACCAATACCAACAAGGTATATTTTGTAAACTATAAAATGGTGCAAGCAGAAATTTTTTGGTTAAGTCGCCAAGCACAGCCTTTTGATAGTACCGCATATCCTACCATAAGTATGTTTAATGAGTACTTTGGTGGTGGTATGTCATCGGTGGTGTTCCAAACCATTCGCGAAAGTAAAGCGTTGGCATATTCCACTTTCTCTAGATATGCTAATCCAACTAAAAAGGGAGATCCTTATTACATTACAGCATATGTTGGTACGCAAGCTGATAAGCTAAATGATGCTGTACCAGCCATGCAAGAATTGTTAACCAATTTACCAAAGGCAGAAGCCAGTTTTAATGCAGCCAAAGAAGCCATTAAACAACAAATAGAAACACAACGTACCAATAAAGAAGCCATTTTCTTTGCTTTAATGG
>JBILPP010000222.1:0-3649 GCA_044373765.1 Bacteroidia bacterium | reverse complement strand
AAGGTGGAGAATGGAAGAATCTTCACCGAACCTTTTGAGGTAAACCTAGCAGGGAAAATCATGAATCTATCAGGTTCAACAGGACTGGATCAGACGATAGATTATAAAGGGTTAATAGATCTTAAAAGATCTGAACTTGGAGCAGTTAATACAGCTCTAGAAACAGCATTAGCAGCACTTAATGATAAAGCTAAGTCCAATATTAATATGGATGAAAACATGAATCTAGCTTTAGGTATTAGTGGTACATTTTCCGACCCTAAAATCACAACCAATTTAGCAAACATTGGCAAGCAACAAGCTAACTCATTAAAAAAACAGGCGACCGATGAACTTAATAAACAGAGGAAAATACTAGAAGATAAAGCACTTGCAGAGACCGAGAAAGCAAAAGCAGAGGCCGATAAGTTAAAAAAAGAATCATTAGCTAAATTGAAATCCGAAACTGATAATGCAAAACAGAAAGCACAAGCTGAAGCTGATCGTTTAAAGAAAGCAGCTGAAGAAAAAGCTGCTGAAGAAAAAGAAAGATTAAAAAAACAAGCAGAGCTAGAAGCAAGGAAAAAACTACAGGGGATATTTAAGAAACCATAAACTTTAATAGTCCTTCGTTTGTTCATTATACAAATCAATCATAACAACAAAACAAAATGAAAAAAATCATCATCGCCTCATTGGCATTAGCATTAATCTATGCTTGCGGAGATTCTAATTCAAACAAAACTGCAGAAACAACTGCAACTACAACAGAATCAACAACTGGTGCTGAAGCACCTAAAACAGTAGAATTTACAATTAATGCAGTAGGTAACACAATGGCTGACATGGGCTTTGATACCAAAGAAATTAAAGTAAAAGCCGGTTCAACTGTAAAAGTTAATTTAACAAATCAAGGAACTGACGCTTCTATGTTACACAACATTGTTTTTGTTAAACAAGGTTCCGAAAAAGAAGTTGCCACTGAAGGCATCAACCTAAAAGATCAAAACTACTTTAACCCTCAAAATGTAAATGTAATAGCTGGTTCAGCAGTTGCAGCTCCTGGTGCTACAGTAACTGTAGAATTCACAGCTCCAGCAGAAGCAGGAACTTATGTATACATTTGTACTTATCCTGGTCACTGGATGAAAATGCAAGGTGTTTTTATTGTTGAATAATAAAACAATTAAACAAATTCATAAATAAAAAAAGGGAGTTTCGGCTCCCTTTTTTAGTTTATTGAATTTAAATTTATTATTTTGGAACAGCATTTGCACACCAATAAAAAAAATATATTATGAAACGTATTTTAATTGCATTACCACTTGTAGCAGGCCTATTGTTTTCATCAGCTTGCGCTAACCGCAAAATAACTCGTATAGAGCCAAATCAACAAACTGATATCAGCGGTCGCTGGAATGATAGCGACTCAAGATTAGTTGCTAACGAGTTAATTACCCAAATATTAACAGGTACTTGGAGAACAAACTTTGAACAAAAAAACAGCCGCAAACCAATTTTAATCGTAGGCAGTATAAAAAACAAGTCTTCGGAACAAATAGACCCAATTACCTTTATTAAAGATCTTGAAAAGGCATGCATTAATTCAGGAACAGTATCTATAGTGCAATCTGGTGAAGAACGAAACCAAATACGTGAAGAACGTAACGAGCAACAAACTTTTTCTAGCGAAGATAGTAAGAAAAAATGGGGACGCGAGAAAGGTGCCGATTTTATGATCAATGGCGTGATTAGCTCAATTGTAGATCAATATAAAAATCAAAAAACCGTGTATTATCAAGTCGATCTGGAATTAACAGATCTTGAAACCAATGAAAAAGTTTGGATTGGAGATAAAAAAATTAAGAAAGCAATCCGTAACTAATTCCAACCAGAACCTGATTTTATGCGCATATTTTATTATCTGCTAACATTTATGGTAATTTTTATGCTGTCAGCTTGTGCTAGCTATTATCAAAATAATCAAGTAATTATGGATAGCATATACCTAGGAAACTATGCGAATGCATCAAAGCAATTAGATAATGGAAATCTCAAAAAGAAAAAAAGAAATGAGTTGTTATACTTAATGAATAAGGGAACTGTTTTATTTATGAACAATCAACCTGATGAGAGCAATAAATATTTTCAACAAGCAGATTATTATATAGAAGATTATCAAAAAAATCTAGGCTTAAAAGCGGTTTCTTTCATAACTAATCCATCCATTCAAACATACGAAGGAGAAAACTTCGAAAAAGTAATGATCCATTATTACACTACAATTAATTATTTACAGCAAGGTTTATTAGATAATGCATTAGTAGAGTGTAAACGCATGCAATTAAAACTTGATAAAATAACCGACTATTACAAAGGCAAGAACAAATACAAAAACGATGCTTTTGTACATCTATTAACAGGTATTGTTTACGATGCGCAAAAAGATTATAACAGTGCATTTATAGCATACCGAAACGCATACAAAATATACAACGAAGAATATACTACTAATTTAAATACTTCAGTGCCATCACAACTGAAAGAAGATTTAATAAGAACGGCACTACTCACAGGCTTCAAAGAAGAAGCCAGACAGTACAAAACCCTATTCAAATTACAACATGTCACTATTGAATCATTTAAAAATACATCTCCATTTGTTACGTTCTGGAATAATGGATTTTGCCCTATAAAAGATCAATGGAGCATTAATTTTACCATTGTACCTGGATCTAATGGATGGGTTAATTTTACTAATTGGGATTTAGGATTAAACTTCCCTTTCTATGCAGGAGAAGATAGTAGGTCTATAATTAATCTTAAAATTATTAGAGTTGCATTTCCTAAATATATTTCCCGTGAAACAGTTTACAATGAAGCAAAAATAATAATTGATAGTCTTCAAATTCATCAATCTTATGAATTAGTGCAAAACATTGATAAAATAGCTTATGTATCCTTGCAAGATAGGATGATAAAAGAAATGGGTGAAGCATTACTTCGATTAGCTATTAAACAGGCTGCGGCAGCAAAATTAAGAAAAGAAAATGATGCCTTAGGCTCGGCATTAAGTGTTATAAATGCGATGTCAGAACAAGCCGATACTCGTAATTGGCAAACATTACCTAATACAATAAATTATACAAGATTAAACTTACCAGTTGGTAATTACCAAGCAGTCTTTCAAGTAGAAAAAGATATTCTTAAATTTAATTTCATATTAAAAGGTAATGAAACCACCTTCAAAGTGTTTCAATCACCTTACTTTAAAGGTTACTCTAGCTCATTCCAAAATAAATAGACATCAAAGAGAATAGGTAATACCCATGAATCCTATGTAAAATTCAACATATCAATACACAATCATATTATTGGGTGAACTTCACATAATTAAATTAAAAATAAGGTATTAAGTACATAGATCTATTTAGGAATAATAATAATGTAATAAAATGAATAATTAATCTATATAATTCAAAATATTTATTTATGTATTGTTACACTTATTTGAAACGATGGCAAAAATTAATCTCAATGATTAAATAATGTACGTTTGCATACCGTATAATAAAAGCGGCTCAATAGCTCAGTTGGATAGAGCACCGGTTTTCTAAACCGTAGGTCCCAGGTTCGAGTCCTGGTTGGGCTACCCAAGACACCAGCAATT
>JBILPP010000221.1:0-3655 GCA_044373765.1 Bacteroidia bacterium | reverse complement strand
CATAAGCATCTTTAGTCATGCCTTTTGCTGCCAAAACTTGTGCTTTAACCCAATTGTTAAACCAATGGCTTTGTAGTGTTAAACTTAAGTTTACATACTCTAATGCTTTGTTGTAATCTTTTTGATCGAAGTAGTAACGAGCAGCATTGTTGTATTGTGCCCATGTAGAACCTAAGGCTTTATCAATATTCTCTGCCGCTTGTTTACTTGTAGACAAAACAACTCTAAAGGTAATGCGAATTTTCTCCCACTCCAAGTTAACAGCGGTAGACTCTTCTGTAAAATCACTGAAACTGTATTGCAAACGTTCACGACTTTCAATGGCTTTAGGCGTAACTACAAAACGAACTAAATCATTTTCTTGTTTGTAAGAATCTTCAGAAGCATTTGCATCCTTATTGATAATTACCGTCCATGTTGCGCTGCTAGGAATCATAAAAATACTGTAAGAACCTTTGCTAATGATAGCACCTTCAACAGTAACATCTTTACTAAAAGTAATTTTTGTTGCTGAGTTTGCACCAGCTCTCCATACTTTTTCAAAAGGCACTAATTCGCCCCAAATGTTACGACCTTTAACTGCCGGACTGCTGTAATCAATAGTAATATCGGTTAAACCCACTTGTTGCATTACACTTGCTTTAGGGCTTGGTTGAGGCAATTGCAATTGTGCATTTGCCACAGATAACTGAAGCGCCATGGCTCCTGCTAATAATAGTTTTACTGTTTTATTCATATGTGTTTAATTATTGTTTGATATATAACCTAGTTAAGTTTAAATGGTTTTACAAATTAGGTGTACGTCCACCATCCACAGGCACATTAATACCCGTAATGTATGAGGCGAACTCGCTAGATAAAAATGCGATAGCGTATGCAATTTCTTGTGGCGTTGCAAATCTACCCATAGGTATTTCGTCTGTCATTTCTTTGCTAACCTCTTCAATGCTATGGTTTTGTTTTGATGCCTTACTTTCAATAATCTGTTTTAAACGATCGGTTCCAGTAGCACCAGGTAATACATTATTTACGGTGATGCCATGTGGCGCCAACTCAAAGCTTAATGTTTTTGCCCAATTACCAACAGCTGCACGAATGGTATTTGATACCCCTAAGCCTTTTAAAGGTGCTTTTACCGAAGTAGAAATAACATTGATAATCCGACCATAACCACTGGCACGCATGCCATCAACAACTGCTTGTGCCAATACTTGATTGCACAATAAATGGTTGGTAAAAGCCGCAGTATATTCGTGCAATTCTGCTTCAATGGCCAAACCTGCAGGCGGGCCACCCGTGTTGTTTACCAAAATATGATACACTTTAGGTTGTTGCACTTTTTGCTGAATTTTTTCGCGTAAGTCTTCAGGCTTACTAAAATCAGCTGCAATGTAATCGTGCACTTGCCCTTTAGCGGTGTCTAAGTCACGTATAATACGGCTAAGTATACTTTCGTTTCTAGAAATCATGGTAACATTGGCACCCAACTGTGCCAATAACATGGCCGTTGCATTTCCAATACCTTTTGTTGCGCCACACACAATGGCATTTTTTCCTGTTAAATCTATATTCATAAAATATTTTAATGTAGGCTAGTAAAAAGCCTTTCTAATTTTTCTTTCTTTAGTATTTTTTGTCCGGTTTGCCCACTTGCCACTAACCGATCACCTATTTTAGCTTCAAAAGTGCAAATAACATGATTGCCTTCCAGCCTTTCAAATGTAGCGTTAAAATTAACGGTATTGCCTATTAAAGCCGGGCTATGATGATTAACATGAATAAATGTACCAATCCCTTCTTCATCTTCATCTTTCATGTCAATAACAAATAACCTACACACCCATTCGGCATCTCGGCCTAATGCAAATGTAGCATACACTGGATGAACCTGACCAGAATCAAATGTGGCAGTATCAACTTGCTCAACCATTTTTGAGTATGTTTTTATGTCTCCGTTATTAAATAAATTTTTCATGTCAAGGTAATTTTGATATCCGAATACTTGAAATGCTAAAACAGCATAACTGAGCTGCCTTTGGCATTGCTAATTTCAGTTTTCGTGATTAAACAAATGCCTGCATCTCACTTAGTTTATGGTAAACTCCTTTTTGTGCAATTAAATCAGCATGTTTACCTGTTTCTATAATTTCACCTTGTTGCATTACCACGATCAAATCAGCATGTTGTATGGTACTTAGCCTATGGGCTATAACAATACTCGTTCTGTTTTTCATTAAGTTTTGAATGGCATCTTGCACCAAACGTTCGCTTTCGGTATCTAAAGCAGAGGTTGCTTCATCTAAAATCAATATCGGAGGATTTTTAAGCACAGCACGTGCAATGCTTAAACGTTGACGTTGCCCCCCACTCAATCGGCCTCCTCTGTCGCCAATACTGGTGTGGTAGCCATTTTCCATTTTTACAATAAACTCGTGTGCATTGGCAATTTTTGCAGCCTCAATAACAGCCTCTTCACTTACGTTATGCATACCAAACGCAATGTTGTTAAACACGGTATCATTAAACAGAATACTTTCTTGAGTAACAATCCCCATCATGCCATTTAAACTTGCTAACTTAACATCGCGTATATCTACACCATCAATTAAAATAGCCCCCTTAGTAACATCATAAAAGCGAGGTAATAAATCAGCCATGGTACTTTTTCCTGCACCACTCTGCCCTACCAAAGCCACCATTTTACCTTTAGGAATGGTTAAGTTGATGTTTTTTAACACCTCACGATCGGCATATTTAAAACTTACATTTTGATAGATGATTCCACCTTTTAATTCCCCCAAATCAATGGCGTTAGCTTTTTCGGTAATGGTAACTTCTGTTTCTAAAATAGTAAAAATACGCTCGCCACTGGCAATACCGCGCTGTATATTTGTAATGGCCGATGATATATTTTTTGCAGGCACCAATACTTGAGAGAACAAAACAATGTAAGTGATAAATTCACTTGCGTTTAATTCGCTTTGGTTATCAAGCACCAGTTGTCCACCATAAAGCAATACCCCTACAACCACACTTACTCCTAAAAACTCGGAAACAGGTGAAGCCAACTCACGTTTGTTCCACATAGATTTTAGTACCGTGCGATAAGCACCGTTTTGCACATCAAATTTTTGTTGCACATAAGGCTGCGCATTAAAAGCTTTAATGATGCGCACACCACTTATGGTCTCTTCTATAATACTTAAAATATTTCCTAATAACTCTTGTCCAGTTTTAGCCTGTTTACGCAATTTACGCGATATGGTTGTAATGATTAATCCCGAAACGGGTAATACGATAAGGGTAAACAAGGTGAGTTTTACACTCATGGTAAACAATAAAATAATGTAACCAATAATCATTAATGGCTCACGAAAAATTACCTGAACGGAGCTCACCACTGAGTTTTCAATTTCATTTACATCATTACTCAAGCTGCTCATCAAATCGCCTTTTCTTTGATCTTGAAAATACCCAACATGTAATTGTGTTATTTTACGAAATAAACCCTCCCTAATGTTTTTAACTACATAGGTACGCATGTTGGTTAACACACGTTGCGACCAATATTTAAAAACGTTTGCTAAAAAAACAGAAACCACAATTACACCACAAACAAACTTTAATGCACCACTTTGTCCGTAAAGCTTAAATA
>JBILPP010000220.1:0-3661 GCA_044373765.1 Bacteroidia bacterium | reverse complement strand
AGGTGCTGCTGTAAACAACATGTCGCTATCCAGCTTAGCACTCTCCCACCAATCAAGTTCGGTTATTTTATTTGATGGTACGCCCCAATATTCTAAGTGAGCACCAACACCTAAACTGGTACAAAACTGTTTGGTTTTAGGAATCAATTTCTGGATGGTTTGATAATCCAAGTGGTCATAATGATCGTGTGTAATTAACACCACATCTATATCAGGAAAAGCTTCCACATCATACCTATTACTGCCTTTGTAATTTTTTCCGAAAAAACTAACAGGTGAAGCTGAGCCACTAAAAACAGGATCAACCAAAATGTGTTTGCCATTAATTTTAATAAGGTATGATGAATGGCCAAACCAAACTATACTCGGAATACTATCTGAGAGTTGCTTTAGGTTGGTGGTTACAGTCGGAATATTTTCTTGTGGCTCGCGACCTTCTGCTTTACGCAGGTAATCTTTCATTACTGTCCAATAACTCACCCCTTCGGCCAGCATTGGCGTTGGTGTTAAATTTTGAAATGAACCATCTTGATAGTTAGGCGAACTTAATATTCGGGTTAAACGTTCTCCTTTAGGGTCTGCACCAAATTGTTTTTGTTGCATAAATAAATAACCACCTCCCGTAAACGAGGCCAAAATTGCTAATAGTATAATCATTCCTATTTTCTTTAACACCTGCAACAATACTTGTTTGTGCGTGTTATTTTTAACAAATTAGTCAATTTATTAAACAGATGGTTAAAGTAATTAGTTCTTAAGACTGGCATAAAAATATAAAATCCGCCAAGCATTTCTGCTAGGCGGATTTGTAATCAATTTGGCACTAATTTAATGAACTATCAATTTGTGGGTTTCGGTACCTGCACATTTTAAAAAGTATACCCCAGCATTTAAGCTACTTATATCTAATGTTGTTTCAAATGCTGTTTCTGTTTTTGTGTAAACTACCTTTCCGGTTAAGTCGGTTATGGTTATTTCACCCAAAATTTGTTGCCCTGTTTGTTTTACATTAACAAATTTGGTTGCAGGGTTAGGAAAAATATTTAATCTATTAATTCCTGCCTCTTGGTTTTTATTTAGGTTTACCGCTACCGAATTACTATGCTTGTTTTTACCCGAAACATCAATTTGATTGATGCGGTAATATACCTTAGCCAAGCCAGAATTCATTGCATCCTTAGCAGCAAAAACATCAAGTAAACTATATTGAGCCCTAACCTTGCTGTTTAGAGCACCCTTAACTGTTCCAACTTCGGTGAATAATTTATTATCATGCGATTTTTCAACTACAAAACGATCGTTATCAATCTCGGTTGCTGTTGCCCAACTCACTTCAATATCCTCGGTATTATTTGCCAGCTCAGCTTTAATTTCAATAAAATTAACAGGTAATTGGCTTTGGTTAGTTATTACCAACAAGAAACGATCTCCTTGTGAGCTTGCAGATGACGTAATACTAAAATTGTGCGTTTTACTTGCACGCAAATCAATAATAGCATTTGTAAACATATCTTTTAAAATCAATTGTTTGTTAGCTGGTATATCATCAAAGTTAGAGGCTTCAACGCGATATGAACCCTGTGATCCTTGGATAAACAATACAAAAGAATCAGACATAGCAGATAATTGCGGTATGGTGTTGATTTGAATTTTTGTAGTAGCTAATTTAAAACCAAAGTTAATTCCAGCGTTGGTTAATTTAACGGCATCTTCCATTTCATTAAATCCCATATTACTTCCTGCTCTTATACGTAATAATGCATAATCACTATTTAATGAATCTAACACCACCTTTAATTTAAAAGGTATAATTGGTGTACCTGTTTTAAATAAATTACTTGCCGTACTGGCTGTTTTGCAACTCTCGGTAAATGTAATAATTGGATTAGTTCCTATGGCTTTTACAAAAAAACCTTGACCTGAAGCAATTGGTGTAATACCATCATTAACTACATATGCATTGGTAGCTGGATCTAAACTATAAACAAAAGGTGTTAAATTGGTTTTAGTTACCAAACTCCAATCAATTTGAGAAGGATAAGGATTACCAACTAAGTTCCAACCATCGTTATCTGCAATGCCTGTGTTGGTGTATGTAATAATTGGCGAGTATGTTCCTTTATTAACCAAACCTACAAAATCCATATTCACTTGATTTTGTGCAACAAACGGGAATGTATACCACTGTGGTGAGGGTAAGGTTCTGTCTCCACGCACAAATACAATTGCACCACAAGCAGGATTTAAGGTTTGATTGATATTGGTAACTGCTACCCAACCACGTCCACCTAAAGTAGTTTCTCTGTATGTATAAATACTAGCTGAGTTAGGATTAGAACCATCAAATCCGTTTAAAACCCCTCCCGATCCTGTTACAAAAATATCATCTTTTATATCATTATACGTAAATGAAGATGTGTTTGGTGATATCATTCTGTATCGTCTGGTTACAGCAGGAATAAATCTTTGCGAAACCACATTACCAAATATATCAGAAGTACTTGCTATCTCAGCAATACGAGCGGTGTTAGTGGCATTTGACACCAAAACCAAATTACCATTAGAGCTTAGTTTACCGTTATTTAAGAAAAGTGTCCCATTAAGGTAAAGTGTGTTGGCTAACACCAAAGAATCGTTTGTTTTTGTATTACCAATGTTAATGGTTAAATTTTGTAAGGCATTGCTTATTGAGTTGATGGTTTGATCCATTTTTAATGACCCCATGTTACCCAAACCATTTATGATGATTGATGAAGTTGGACTTCCTTTAACCCTACCTTCTCCAGTGATGGCTCCATTAATAGTTAATATTTTTCCATTAAGTTCAATGCGTTTATTACCCTCTATTAATTCTAAATTATTTACGGTTGTATTATTAGGTAATATAGGCATATTAATAGCAGCACCACTTATAACAATATTGGCATTTGTTAAAGGAATAACTCCACCACACCAGTTTGCCGTATTATTCCAATCGGTGTCTATTCCTATCCAAAGCGGAGTTACTTCAACCACAGATATAGCTGACATGTAACTCGCACAACTTGTAGCTAGGTTTGTGGCCACTACACGATAAGATCCACTTACATTTAAATTTGAAAAAGCTAATGATGAACCAGTCCCATTTACTATGCCCGATACAGCTGTCTGAGATTTATATAATTGATATGTAGTGCCTACCTCTGATCCTGACAGCGCAAACATTACAGCATTTGAACCCGCGCAGTAAGAACCCGAACCAGTTAAAATAAATGGTGATGGTAATTCTATTTGTTGTAAAGCCGATGTTATTGAATTATTCGATTGATTATTATCAACTGCAGTTATTGCTTGGGCTGTATATGAATAAGTTCCAGCATTAATTACTTGATAAGTTGTGGTAACTGTAACATTTTGACTAGCACCAGCGGCTAAAGTTCCACTGTTAATAATCACATCATTAAACGAAGTGGTAATGTTAGCGGGACTAAGTACTGATGCGGAAATGGTTACCGGGGATACTGAGAAATTTATAGCGGCAACACCATAATTGGATAATGCCACAACTAAAGTTGTATTTCCACATTTATTTTGGGTTGGACTTATAAAGCTGCTGATTCCTAAATCAACATCATTTATACTAATGTTAAATACAAGCGAATTAGGCGCTGTAGATCCAAAA
>JBILPP010000219.1:0-3662 GCA_044373765.1 Bacteroidia bacterium | reverse complement strand
CGTCAGTATGCCAACGCTCAATTCGTAGGTTTAGATTCTAATAATTACTCATTAAAATTTGATCAATATGGTAACTTCCAAGATACCGTTATTTTCGCTAACAAGATAGATCCAAACCAACAAACAAATTTTGATAGAAACCTGCGCAACAAACTAATTGCTGATGGAGAATTAGATGTTTATGGTAATCCTATCAGTGCTCAAACACGCATTGATGTGAACTCATACGCTCCCAATAAATTTTCATTAGATATGTTCTCTGCTGATGAGTTATTAAATAATGGTAATTCATTGGTTTCTTATAATGGGTATGATTATTTAGGTAATCGTGTTAACGGTAAAAAGAGTGTAAACGATTTCTTAAATGATCCAACTAATCGCGCCTTAGGCGCATACCAGCCAGTATACATGGCTGCATGGTTGCAAGACAAATTCGCATTTAAAGATTTGATTGTTCGTGCAGGTGTGCGTATCGATCGTTTTGATGCAAACCAAGTAGTTCTTAAAGACCCCTATTCACTAGTTCCAATATATAGTGTAGGTGAAGTAAGAGGAGGTAATTTAAAAGGTTTAGGCTCATTAATTCCAAGTAATATTGGTGATGATTACAAAGTATACGTTGATACCAAAACACCAAACGCAGCAAATAAAGTAAATATTACGGGCTATCGTAACGGTAACGATTGGTACGACAAAGACGGTAACCCAGTAACTGATCCATCTGCATTGTGGCGTGATGCGCAGCGTGAAAATAGTGATGTAGAAAATGGAAATATACCGTTTTTAGTTACAGATGCTGAAAACAACGGTATAGCCAAACCAACTTCTGCCTCGTTCCGTGATTACAAACCAGATATTAAGGTTTCACCACGTATTTGGTTCTCATTCCCTATTTCAACAACTTCTCAGTTCTTCGGTACTTATGATGTATTGGTTCAACGTCCTACAGAAAGTAACGTAGCCCAAATAGACGATTATTTCTACTTAAACAACCGCAGAACTGGTGTAATTGCTAATCCTGATTTGCGTATGACTCAAGTAACCGATTACGAAATGGGTTTCCGTCAACAAATTGGTGATAATTCAGCTTTAGGTATTGTAGCATCTTATCGTGAATACAGAAACCTGATTCAGTTATATCGTTTTGTTGAGGCTTATCCTTTTCCATATACCTCATTCAGTAACCTAGATTTCTCTACTGTAAAATCTTTCCGTTTAGAATATGAATTAAGAGACCTTGGTAACATTAACATTTCTGCTAACTACATGTTACAGTTTGCTGATGGAACAGGTTCAAACTCTCAATCAAGCAGTGCCCTAGTTCAAGTTGGTTTACCTACCTTACGTAATATTTTCCCACTTGATTACGATACCCGTCATACTTTAAAAGGAACATTTGATTACCACTACCGTACAGGAAAAGACTATAACGGACCTATTGTTGCTGGCAAGAAAATATTAGAAAATGCAGGTATAAACTTTATTTTCAACTATACATCTGGTCGCCCTTACACACAAACTTTAATTGCTGTGCCAGAAGTTCAAAGTGGTGTAGTTTCTCGTTCGCAGGTTAAAGGCACAATTAATGGAGCTAATCTTCCACCGCAGTTCTTCATCGATATGAACATCGATAAAAACTTTACTTTCAAGAAAGAATCGTTATCGGGTAAAACAACCATGTATCGCGTGCGTGTTTTCTTATGGATGCAAAATGTATTAAATGCAGCTAACGTACTAGGTGTTTATCAATATACTGGTTCGGCTTATGATGATGGTTATTTGGCCTCGCCACAATCTATAGAGCAAAAACGTGTTGCAACCAATACACAGTCTTTTGTTGACCTATATAATACAAGAGTTGTAAACCCTGGTTTATTTGCTCTACCAAGATTAACTCGTTTAGGTGTTTCATTATACTTCTAAAAAAATAAAACATAGACATGAAAAGTATAAATCAACAATTTTTAAAGTTTGCAAAGGCAATGGGTGTTGCTGCTATTTTAGTAGCATCTATTAACCCTGCACATGCGCGCTATAACGTTGGTACTCCAGACCCCAAGGGACCTCGTGAGCCTGAAATAAAAGGGAAAAGGTTTGGCTGTTTGCCTGCTACTCAGCAGCGTGATTTGGATGTGAACAACGTGAGAACTACCATTCTGAATGGTGGTGACATGTGGTGGAACTTGAGTAATGCGCGTTATGAAATACCGAAAATACAAACTGGACAGGTATCTAAGCATTCATTGTTTTCTGGTGCCTTATGGATTGGTGGTGTTTCTAACGGAAACTTAAAATTAGCAGCTCAAACTTACCGTCAAGGTGGTAATGATTTTTATCCTGGACCACTAGTAAACGGAACCGCTGCAGTATCAGAAGATAAATGTAAAGCGTATGATAAAATTTGGCGTGTGACTTTACGTGAGGTACAAGATTTAGTAGCGACCACAGATGTTAACTCGTATGAAATACCTGAAGATATATCATCTTGGCCAGGTAACGGAGATGTTGCTATTGGTGAATCAGCTCGTTTAGCTCCCTATTATGATAAAAATAACGATTCAAAATATGATCCTTTAGATGGAGATTATCCTACTTTGAATAACGGAAAAGAGGAAATCAAAAACATACCTGATATGATGTTGTATATGATTTACAACGATAAGGGTAATATTCACAGTGAAACGCAAGGTGTTCCTATCGGTATAGAATTACACACTCAGGCGTTTGCATACTCAACAAACGATGAGATTAACAACATGACATTTTACCGTACCACCATTTACAACAGAAGCAGTGAAACTGTTGATAGTACTGTATTTGGTCAATGGGTTGATGCAGATTTAGGAAATTACTCTGATGATTATGTAGAGTGTGACGTAGCGCGTAATTTAGGAATTTGTTACAACGGTGACGATAATGACGAAGGTATTTTAGGCTATGGTTTGAATCCTCCAAGTGTTGGTGTTACTTTTTTTGAAGGTCCAAGAAGACCGGATAGTTCAGAAATTGGATTAACCAAGTTTGTTTATTATAACAATGATTTTAGTTTAACAGGTAATCCCAGTCGTCCTGAGCATTTTTGGGGTTATTTAAATGGACGTTGGAAAGATGGAGCAAATATTACTTATGGTGGTAACGGTCGTGGAGGTTCTGATACGGCCAGTTTCATGTTCCCCGGTAATACAGATCCTGCAGGAAGAGCTACATGGAACGAACGTATTGCAGGTAATCAACCTCAAGACAGACGTTTCTTACAAACAGCAGGTCCATTCACATTGTTACCAGGCGCTGTTAACCGTGTTACTATTGGTGTAGTTTGGGCTCGCGCATCAAGCGGAGGAGCTACAGGTTCATTCAACTTGCTTAAAGAAGCCAGTGATAAAGCTACTACATTATACAAAAACAATTTTGACTTAAAAGTTGGTCCTGATGCGCCAAAATTAGAGGTCGTTGAATTAAATAGAAAGTTAGTAGTTAAAATTTTAAATACCCAAACTATAGAAAACTTTGTTGATACTTTCGCAGGTCCTTGTCCTGAAAAAACGATATACAAATTTCAAGGATACCAAGTTTGGCAATTAAAAACAGCTAGTGTACCTAGTGATATCAATGATCCTGCGCAAGCACGGTTGGTTGCTCAATTTGATATTGTTGATGGTGTA
>JBILPP010000218.1:0-3665 GCA_044373765.1 Bacteroidia bacterium | reverse complement strand
TCACAACGTTCTTTTGCCGCACGTGATGCCACATCACGAGGTACTAGGTTACCAAAAGCAGGATAACGTCTTTCTAAGAAATAATCTCTATCGTCTTCTTTTAAATCGTTAGGATTTAATTTTCCTGAGCGAATTGCAGCAGCATCTTCTTTGCGCTTTGGCACCCAAATACGTCCATCGTTACGTAACGACTCACTCATCAAAGTTAATTTTGATTGGTGATCGCCCGAGACAGGAATACAAGTTGGGTGAATTTGTGTGAAGCAAGGGTTACCAAAAAATGCACCTTTTTTGTGCGCTTTCCATGCAGCAGTTACATTACTACCCATGGCATTTGTACTCAAATAAAATACGTTTCCGTATCCACCAGAGCACAACAACACCGCATGGCCAAAATGGCGCTCTAACTTACCGCTAACTAAATCGCGGGCAATTATACCACGGCATTTGCCATCAATGTTTACAATGTCTAACATCTCGTGGCGGGTAAACATTTCTACCTGCCCCAACCCTATTTGGCGTTGTAACGCACTGTATGCTCCTAATAATAATTGTTGTCCGGTTTGACCAGCAGCATAAAACGTACGCTTTACTTGTGTACCACCAAACGAACGGTTATCTAACATCCCTCCATATTCGCGAGCGAAAGGAACTCCTTGCGCCACACATTGATCAATGATGTTTGCACTAACCTCTGCTAAACGATAAACATTTCCTTCGCGTGCACGGTAATCGCCACCTTTAATGGTATCGTAAAACAAGCGGTATGTGCTATCGCCATCGTTTTGATAGTTTTTAGCTGCATTAATACCGCCCTGAGCAGCAATACTATGCGCTCTGCGGGGAGAATCTTGAAAACAGAATACTTTAACTTTGTAACCCAACTCGGCTAATGATGCAGCTGCAGAAGCACCTGCTAAACCAGAGCCTACAATAATAACCTCTAAGCTACGCTTGTTTGCAGGGTTAACCAATGGAACAGTAGAACGGTACTTGGTCCATTTTTGTTCCAATGTCCCATCAGGAATTTTTGCATCTAATTTTGATGATGTCATATATAAGATGGATTAATTTTACTTAACTAAAAAAAAATACAATGGCATTGCTGCAAATAATGCAGGAAGAATAATGGCAAATACCCAGGTACCTATAAACTGAATGGGTTGGTTATAACGTGGGTGATTTAAACCCAAGGTTTGGAAACCACTTTTAAAACCATGGAACAAGTGGAAAGCCACTGCAAACATGGCAAATACATATAAACCAACTAACAGTGGGTTTTTAAATTCTTCGGCAACCTCTGCATATAGGTCTTTAACAATGGTAATTTTGTTATCACCAATAACAAATTCTTCCATTTTTTTATTGATTTGCTTGGGGTTACCCGCTTCGTCAACATATGGCATCCCGCTTACTTCACCTGTAGAAATATTTTCAGTGTATTGAACATAAGGTATGTAGCCAAATTTGTACTCAAACCAAAAATTGCTCATGTGCACCACAATAAAAACCAACATAATGGTACCTAATACACCCATACTGCGGCTTGTCCAATGGCTATTGGCTTTGCCATTAACCATACCATACTGCACTGGGCGCGCTTGGCGGTTTTTGTACACCAAATGTAAACCTTTTAAAGCATGGAAAATTACACTTGCGTATAGCAAGTATGATACTACTTTAATTAATGGATTGGTGGTCATAAAAACGGTATACAAGTTAAACGACATACCGTTGTCGGATTTAAACAAGGCTAAATTGCCCATAGCATGCACTACTAAGAACGTGCATAAGAATAAACCGGTTAAAGCTACTATTAACTTTTGCCCGATTGATGATGAAAACATTTTGGTAAACCAATTCATAAGTGTTGTTGTATGTTAGTTTAATTTTAGCGCAAATTTATCATTCCGATAGACTAATCCTACCCCACTAATCCACATCATGTTATTTAAACTATTTCTAAACGGGAGCTTTAAAAACGCTCAATATGATAACGTACAAACAATTAGATGGTTTGTACAGTGCACTTTCAAATTTTATGACATTTGTTAGTTTTTACATATCCCAATAATCTAACAATACTTAATAAACTCAGCCTCTGTTCTCCATCACCACCAAATGTTTTCTTATTTTTATCCAAATTAATCAAGTGGTAAGCACTTGCAAAACTTCTATTGATGCATTTGGATTAAATATTCCATTACTATAAAATAATAACAATAATGAATGACTTATCATTCGTTTAATACAATTAAAGCAAATTAAGAATGATTTATAATGCATTGTTTGAAATATGAAAATAAGTAATACATTTGTATTGGATAACATTCATTAATGATAAAAAAATAATAATATGACTGATTTATCATACAATACATGGAATGCAATGAGCGATAAAGCCATTGCCTTACAAATAGGTGGTTTTATTAAACACCAACGTGTAGCACAAAACAAAACCCAAGATGTTTTGGCAAAGGCTGCGGGTATTAGCCGCTCTACACTTAGTTTGTTAGAGCGTGGTGAAACGGTTACCCTTGCTACGTTTATTCAGGTGTTGCGTGTTTTAGATCAACTGCATTTTTTGGAGTATTTTACCATACAAGAACTTGTTAGCCCTCTGCTATTGGCCAAACAAGAAAAATTTAAACGTAAAAGAGCCAGTAACAAATAACATAAAATATGAATACTGCATTTGTAAAAATATGGGATGAGTTGGTTGGCGCTGTGGCTTGGGACGAAAAAACAGGCATAGCCAGTTTTGAGTACGATAGTAAGTTTAAAAAACTAAACTGGGATTTAGCGCCATTAAAAATGCCCATTAACACTTCACGCAAAATTTTGAATTTTCCGGAATTGCGTAAAAACAAAAATGCGGATTTTGATACCTTTAGAGGTTTACCAGGCTTGCTAGCTGATGTGCTACCCGATAAATATGGAAACCAATTGATAAATATGTGGCTAGCACAACAAGGCCGACCACAAGATGACATGAACCCCGTAGAGATGTTGTGCTTTATTGGCAACCGCGGTATGGGTGCTTTAACGTTTGAACCTAGTACCATTAAAGATAACCAAAAGGCCTTTGTACTTGAGGTAAATAGTTTGGTTGATATTGCCCAAAAAGTGCTATCAAGCAGAGCTTCATTTAGCACCAATTTGCAGCAAGAAGAAGAAAAAGCCATCATGGATATTTTAAAAATCGGTACTTCGGCAGGTGGTGCGCGACCCAAAGCGGTGATTGCATACAACGAAAAAACAGGCGAAGTAAAATCAGGGCAAACCAACGCACCTAAAGGTTTTGAACATTGGTTGATTAAGCTGGATGGCGTAAGTGATGTACAACTTGGTTCAAGTAAGGGTTATGGCCGTGTAGAAATGGCTTATTACAACATGGCAACTGCTTGCGGTATTACCATGATGCCCTCCAGGTTATTGGAAGAAAATGGACGTGCACATTTTATGACCAAACGTTTTGACCGTGAAGGCAGCGATATCAAACACCACATTCAAACCTTTTGTGCATTAAAACATTTTGATTTTAATTTGGTAAACAGCTTTAGTTACGAGCAGTTGTTTCAAACCATGCGCGAGTTAAAATTAACTTACCAAGACATGGAGCAAATGTTCAGGCGTATGGTATTTAATGTGATTGCACGCAATTG
>JBILPP010000217.1:0-3671 GCA_044373765.1 Bacteroidia bacterium | reverse complement strand
GTCATGGAACAAACAAGGCTGCTTGTTAAAAATAAACATTAATTATTGCCACAGCGCGTAACTTTATATTGTATATTTGCTTTACTTAAAGGGGCTGACCGGTTTTGACGGGGTGAGCATCTGGCAGGTAAGCACGTAGCGCATTGAGATGTTGGCGCTTTAAACCTAATGCTCAAACTTTTATTTGGCGAAAATAACTTCGCTATGGCTGCCTAATCAGGAAGATTACGCATCATGCCATTGTCTCGCAAGTGTTAGCTTAACCGCGCTTGCATCAGGGGCATCATCAGGAAAAGCCTTTTGACCAACCGCCTTTGTTGTTTAATTGAACTTAATGGGCTACGGATTTTTTTGGCAGGTTTTGCGGCCTGAATTTTCCCGACAATTAACGCTTAACTAAACGTGTAGAAAGCTTGACCATTCCATTTCCGGACCAGGGTTCGAATCCCTGCAGCTCCACAAAGCCCTCCTTAGTACAAAAGTACAAAGGAGGGCTTTTTTATGAGTAGCATACACAATAAAAATGCAGCAAAATAAAAAACGGATCATACTCAACGTAATTTTAGTCATTCACATAATTCTAATTTTATGTTCGTGTAAAGATAATGTCAAAGTTCACAGAAATAATGAGATGTCGTGCATCAAGGAGATATCAAAACTTATCACAAAAAATATTTCTATTTCAGAACTGATTGAATCCGGATATTCTAATCTGTCTTTTTATATCATCACAAATAATAAAGAAACTATTCCAATCAATGACCTGATTGCTTACGCAGATCTTTTCCTGAAACATGGCCATTTCAATCATGCACAAAATATCCTCAATAAACTAGGTAAAGACTCCTTAAATTTAAATGCCAAATTGGTTCGATTATCTATTTACTTGAACCAAATGGATACGGTAAGTAGTAAATTATTACTTCATGATTATGAAAGCGATATCAATCATCCTAAAAACAAAAGTTTTGAATCTATCATAAAATTAAAATTATTTAAAGCTTATCACCTGCATAATTCTGCTAAATATATAGAAGCACTAAGTGAACTCGATACAGCCGAATTATTATTAAAGAAAATACCTGCAAATTACAACCTTGTTGCTCTTATAAATCGTAGGCGTGGAAATACATTTAACGACCTTTTTAGAAAGAAAATTACATTAAATTTTTCTACAGAACAAAGTTTTCACAAAGCCATATTGTGTTATAAAAATGAGCTTGAAGCGCTTAAGAAATTAAAACAAAACGACCACGTAAGATTAGGTTTAAATTACAATACAACAGCATTATTGTATGCTTGTAATAATGAACTAAACAAAGCTATATCATTACAAGAAAAGGCCTTGAGTTATTTTGTAACTAGTAAAACACCACACTATATCTTAAGTAAACAGCCGATATACACAACCATTACACTAACACAATTGGCAGAATCGCACATGCATTTAAATCCTGAGAGGATGGATATAATTGACAGTTTGTTGGAATTAAACGAACAATTCATAAAACAAGAGTTTTTAATATCAATAAATGATTCCAGAGGATCCGTCATGAATCGATTCTATACACAGAGATACAATGACATCAGAATCAGTGTAAGACTAAATCAAAATAATGTATCAACAGATTTGTTGAACCTATCAAATCAAACAAAATATCAATTTGCTAACTTTTACAAAAGCCTAGTAAATATGTGGGGGCATAATTACCATGACACACTTAATGAATGGATAATCTTAAACGAAATAAAAAACCTTTACCAACAAAATAATTGGACATTAAATCCATGCATTGAAAAGCATTACAAAACACTATCAAAGGATTTTTCATTTATAGAAAAAATAGTAAAAAATACCGAACTAAAAGACTCTGATGTAACAATTATTCAACAATATTGCAAGCTAAACCAATCAACTTACATTGATTACCAAAGCTATGGAAGGCACTGGATTCTTGCCACGTTTATTGACTCGAATGGATTAAGATACTATTACAACATACCGGAATTAGATATTAGCTACCTGAATTTACAATTAAAAGAATGCATCCAAAATAACGATGTATCTGAATACGAAAAAATCGCAAAAAAAATCACGGATCAATTATACCTAAACAAAGTAAATACACCGAACATTGTAATTTGTAATGATGAATACACAGAAAATATTGGAATTGAAGCACTAGTAAAAAGCACAAGTAACGGGTACCGATGGAAAAACCTAGACTATTTAATTAACGCCCATACTTTTCGGTTTATTCCTAATTATTCGTTTTTATTAAACAATATCAATTACAATTTACCTATTGATTTGGGTATAGTATTCAAAAAGGAGGACGACAAAAGTTTACCTTACAATAAGACTTTTAGAGCCAATATGAAAAATATTGCAACAATTGATTGTATAGATAATCCCAAAATAGCTAAACCTTTGATGCACTTTATATCCCACAGCATGAGCGTATTATTTGATGAATATAGATCATTAAGCGTGAAAAGTAATTACCAAGAATCTATAGATAAAACAAGCGTTTTAATTTTACATGGATGCGGCACAGGCGCAGGAAAGATTGCCCCATCAGAAGGATTAAAGTCAATACAACAACAATACATTTACAAAGGGATACCAACTATTATATCTTCCTACTGGGATGCAGATAACTTATCAAGTTCTGTTATGTTTCAAGATTTATATCAAAATTTACATGCTGGAAAATCATTATCATCTGTAGTTCGTCAGTCTAAACTCAAAATCAAAAATTCTGTTTTACACCCCGAATGGGCCAATCCAACATATTGGGCAAACTTTAAAATCACTGGAAGAGATATCTTATTTATCAATTGATGATAGTATATCGCTAGCAACTTGTTGATACAAATGAGTTGAATCACCTGCTATTTTACCCATTAAATTTAATGCCCTTTTATCTTTGTTGTTTATTGCTATTAACGCTAACCTAAAATCAGATTTTTGTGCGAAATATAAAATAGGAGATTTTAACGTTACGTTGTAATTTTTAACTGCGGAATCAAAACGATACATGTATTCATAGCAAACTCCTTGATAATAAATAGTAGTATCATTTTGAGGCAATGATTGAAACATGACTAAGGCTGCGCCATAATCTTCTTCAGCAAATTTAATAAATGCCGCTTCCATTGGATTTAACACTTCCTTGTCCATCATTATGGGTAATCCAGTTTCTGTATTTTTAAATTGCCTATATACATTATGCCAGTTATTGTTATGCTCGTAAAAAAAGAAAAACACAAATGCCAACACGAGAAAACTAGCAGCAATGAAAAACGACAACCATAATTTTCTTTTGGGGGCATCCGTAGTCAATGAGTCGAGTTCATTAAATCTCTGCGTCAATATGTTATTATCAAGTGCATTTAACTCAATAAAACGCATTAATGAACGATACAAAAGATACTTATCTAAATAAGAAGAATCATTTTGTAGAGCGCTTTTTAAATGAAGGAATTCTTCTTGTGTTAACGACCTGCTAAATAATTCATCGAAATGTTCGAGATCGCTTTCTGAAAGTATGATTTCTGGGCTATCCATCTAAGTATTTTTTATTTCGTTGTAACCTTCTACAAATCTATTTATGCACCTACTTTTCAGACTTTTAACGGTATCAGCGGTTTTATAACCGAGTAGTTGA
>JBILPP010000216.1:0-3698 GCA_044373765.1 Bacteroidia bacterium | reverse complement strand
TTTTCTAATCTTGCCATTATGGTTTTAAAATAACTTTCACGTACGGCTTCGGTATCCGCCATTCCTGGTGCTACAGGTATCAACATAAATAAGTTTTCACAACCTTCGGGTGCAACTGTATGATCTGTTACACTCGGTGCCGATACATAAAACAGCGGTTCTGTTGGCCATTTTGGTTCGGTATAAATTTCATGCGCATGACGGGCAAAGTCTGCATCAAAAAATAAGTTATGGTGTTGTAAACCTGGAATACGTTTATTTAATCCTATGTAATAAATTAAACAAGAGGGAGCTAGTTTTCTTTTATCCCAGTAGCTCTCGCTGTAAGATTGGTCAGTAACTTGTAATAACTTTTGGTCTATGTGATGGTAATCACCTGCGCCTACAATAATATCCGCCTCAAAATGGCCATGTGCAGTAATTACTTTTGTCGCCATTCCGTTTTCTGTTTCTATTTTTAAAACTTCATGGTTAACTTTAACATCAACACCTTGTTTTATCGCAATTGTTTTAAATGCTTCAATAATTTTAAACATTCCACCCATTGGGTACCAAGTACCCAAACTCATATCGGCATAATTCATTAAGCTATACAAGGCGGGTGTGTTTTTAGACAGCGCACCTAAAAACAAAATTGGAAATTCTAATAATTCAATTAAAAACGGATGAGAAACAAAACTACGTACATGTTTTTTGATGCTGGTAAACACATCCATTTTTATCAAGCCTTTAAGCAAACGGGCATCGGCAAATTCAAATATACTTACACTTGGTTTGTAAACTAAATCATTGATACCAACTTCATATTTGTATTGTGCTTCTTTTAAAAACGACCTAAGTTTAATGGCACTGCCTGGTTCATAACTTTCAAACAGTTGCTCCAGTTCGAGCATGTTTGCAGGTATGGTAACAGCTTCACCGTTTTTATCAAATATCTGGTAGCTTGGGTCTAACCGTTTTAGTTCGTAAAAATCAGAAGTGGTGTGTCCAAAATCATTATAAAACTTTTCAAATACATCAGGCATCCAATACCAACTTGGGCCCATATCAAACATAAACCCTTGGGCTTCAAATTTACGTGCTCTGCCACCAACATCGCTATTTTTTTCGAGCAAAGTAACCTTCAGCCCTTTTTGAGCTAAGTAACTAGCAGCACTAAGTCCTGCCACTCCAGATCCAATTACAATTGCCGTTTTTGCAGTCATTGATTTAGTTTTGTTTTCCAAGTTGTTGTTATTACACCTGCTTAGGCAAATTATTAAAGGTTTTGGTGCTATTTTTAAAATTCTACTATAAACCCAAACGTTGGCAAGAAAGTGTCGTTAAAGTTAGGAATAATTTTTGGAATGCCATTACTTCCATCTGTTTTAATGGCTTGACCATCTGTGGTTGCCCAGCCTGCATTATCTGCTGTACGTTCGAACGCATATTGAGGATTTGCAGGGTTTTTTGAACGTAAAACATTCTGGATATCAAGAAAAACATCTAATGTAATGCGTTTAAAGTTCCATTTTTTATCAACCCTAATATCTGTTTGATTAAATGCTCCCAAACGAATGGTATTAAGCAAAGAAAAATCAAGAGTACCCGATCCGGTTAACAAATAATTTTGACGAGAGCGGTTTTCATCGAATGGGGTGTATGGGTTTCCGCCTGCAAATCGATGCTTTAAACCTACTTCCCAACCTTTTTTAAATTTGTATCCAGCTATGGCAGAAATTAAATGTCGGTTATCCCAAGCTGAAGCAACGTATTTTGTATTGGCTCCACTAAATTGGCTGTAAAAAAAGGTATATGATAAAGTGGTGTAAAATCCTTTAATCAGTTTTTGTTGTAAAAAAAGTTCAAATCCATAAGCCCTGCCTTTACCTAAACTGCTTATGTTTTCGTTACCTATAGCGCCAAATTCTGTACCTTGATTGGCCAATGAAATACCATCTTTTTCAGAAATGGAATAATTAAAATATTGTTTGTAAAAGCCCTCTAGTGTAATGCGGGTAGTATTTGTTGGCAAATATTCAATGCCTGCGACATAATGGTCAACACCAATGTATTTATTGTCCTTATTTTGAAAACGCCCTACACTGTCTTTAAAGCCTAAAATGGTATATCCTGGCAAACGGTAATAGCGGCCAACGCTAGCGTTAATATTTAGGTTCGACTTTAATGCATATGATGCAGATATGCGCGGTGATAGCGTCTCCCAAATCTTGTTCCCATTATTTAAAAACGTATTTCCATCACTTCGTATACCAAAAGAAATATTCAATTTATCTGCTAATACACGTTTGCTTACATCACCAAATAGTCCGTATTTAAAAAACTCAATATTGGTATTAAGTGGAATAGAAAATGTGTTTCCGGTTGCAGTATTTTTTTGCACTGTAAAACCCGCATTGTTAAATTTCACATATTGAAACATCCCTCCGTAACTGTATTTCCATTTGCCACTGTATTTATTCAAATCAAATCGAAATTTATTTTCAATTTCTTGTGATATCAATTTTAATGTACGTGTATTTTCGTCCTTGGTTTTGGCATCAGTAAAACGGTCTAATCTGTTTTCAAACATATTTCTACTGGCAGATACATTAATAAAACCATTGTTAATTCTACGTTTAAGTGTGGTACCTATGGTGTAATTCCATTGGTTAATAAATGGATTTGATAGTAAAATATATTCAGATTCGGGAGTTGATTTTTTAGGTACTGCAAAACTAAATTGATCAATGGCACCCACACCTAATGTGGTGAGTACCGTTTTATTGTCAATTTTAGTAGTGGTTTTAAATTGAAAATCCCAGTAATTAGGGCGAATAGGTAAATCGAGTGCCATGAATAAAAACTCCAAGTAGCTTCTTCTTGCTGATGCTAAAAAGGTGGTTTTTTTACTTATTGGCCCGTCTAATGTTAAACCAAACTCCGATGCGCTTAGTCGTACATTTCCTTGTATACGCTCACTATTTCCATCTCTCTGTTTAAAGCTTAATACAGATGATAAGGTATTGTCTACATTGGCTTTAAAACTACTGGTAGTTAAAGAAACCTCTTCAATAAGGCTTACATTTAATATACCTTGTGGTCCGCCACTTGAACCTTGGGTACTAAAGTGATTGATTACAGGAATCTCAATGCCATCGATATAAAATACATTTTCACTTGGCCCACCACCACGTATCAAAATATCATTGCGAAACGCACCACCACCTGTATTGCCACCAACACCTGGCAGGGCTTGAATAACCCTGCTGATGTCAAAATTTCCCCCAGGATTACTTTTAATTTCTTCTGCAGTTAAATTTTGAACCGATAGCGGTGTTTCTGTTTTCTTACCGAAGGTCCTACTTTGCACTACTACTTCGATTAAACCAAATTTTTCAGGTTCCAATTCAATATTAAAAGTTTGTATGTTACCCGATGTAACCACCACATTAAATAGCGTTTTTTGTTGATAGCCGATATATTGAAGTTTAATATTGTAAGAGCCCGTAGTAATTCCTGTTATCTTAAATTTTCCTTCTAAATCAGATTGGGCTCCAAGTGATGTTCCTTCTAAAAGGATAGTTGCTCCAGTAAGCAATTCCTGGGTGTATTTATCTTTTATAACTCCGGTTATTATTCCTTTTGATTGAGCTTGAATAGCTTGTGTAATGAATAAAATGGAAAATAAGACAAAGAGTGGTTTTTTCATTTAATAC
>JBILPP010000215.1:0-3710 GCA_044373765.1 Bacteroidia bacterium | reverse complement strand
TTCGTTTATTTACAATAACATTGGTTGCGTTTTCTACATCTAAAATTGGCATGCCATAAATGGGCGAGTTTGGATCTGTTTTAGCAGCAGGATTAACCACATCATTAGCCCCAACAACCAATACCACATCTGTAGTTGTAAACTCTGGATTAATCTCCTCCATTTCTACTAATTTATCATAACTCACATTACTCTCTGCTAACAAAACATTCATATGACCTGGCATACGCCCAGCCACAGGATGAATAGCATACTTCACCTCCACACCTTCTTTTTCAAGAAGTTCTTCTAACTCGTGCACAACATGCTGTGCTTGTGCAACAGCTAATCCATAGCCTGGTACGATAATTACTTTTTTAGCATATTTCATCAATATAGCGGCATCACTTGCTGTAACCTCTTTTATAGTGCCTTCAAAACTTGCCGATGTTGCTGCAGCTCCAGTAGATCCACCACCAAAGTTACCTATCAATACATTTAACAAAGAGCGGTTCATGGCTTTACACATTACTACAGTTAATAAGGTACCTGCGCTTCCCACTAAAATACCGCCTACCAACATGACTTTATTATCATATAAGAAACCACCACAAGCAGCTGCTACTCCGGTAAACGAATTAAGTAAAGAAATAACCACAGGCATATCTGCACCACCAATAGGCAACACAAACAAAATACCATAAACCAATGACAAGACTAAAACAGCATAAAACATTTGTGCATCAGTATTGATAACAGCCAATGCAGCTAAAACCAAAATTACTACGAGCAGGCCGATATTAATAAATTGCTGAAAGCCGAATGACTTATCTTTTACTTTACCGCTTAATTTACCCCAAGCAATTATACTTCCAGCAAAAGAAACAGAACCAATTATCATTCCAATAATAATAGTGGCTAACTCACCTAATGGAACGGTTATTTGATTTACGCTTTGCGTAATGTGCTGAAATTCTATAATGGAAATTAGCATGGCACAGGCTCCACCCATTCCATTAAACAAACTCACCATTTCGGGCATGGCAGTCATTTGAACCTTTTTAGCTGCTAACCAACCCACAATTGTACCCACCAATAAACCTGCAAAAATAAACGGTAAGTTTCTAAGGTGATTTCCAGCTGAATCTGTATATAAAAATATGGTTGTAAAAATGGCTAACCCCATACCAAATGCTGCTATTAAATTTCCCTTTCGCGCAGTTGCCGGATTACCCAAAAATTTTAGTCCTAATATAAATGTTACCGATGCGATTAGGTAACTAATTTGTAATATGTGTGCTTGCATGAGTATTTAAATTATGAATATCGAATTTTGAATAATAAATGATGAAGTTTTTGCATTACTTTCTTTCTTTGTTTTTACTTGCGGTATCAATACTTTTATTAAAAATTGCAGCCAACTCGTTTGATTCGGCAAATGCTTTTTCTGCTAGGACTAAATTTTTCATAACTGGTTTTCTAATAATAATATTCAAACAAATACCCGTTTCCCTCAACTCCTTTAAACATATTTTCATCTTATGAATAAAATCGTTTCGAGACTCTGCACTTTGCGCCTCTCCGTAGTTTAAAGCGGGAGATGTCCCACTTCTCAGTAATTGTCCACCCAAGTGATTTCCAATTTTATCATTAGGTAATTGCTCAATTACATCTAATATCAATATTGAAAAATCAATCAAACGTTCCTCTAGGTTATACTTTTTTGATGACTCCATATTATACTTTTATTAGGAAGTAATTACTCAGTTTTGAATAGTAACATTCAACTTCGACATTCGAAATTCAACATTCAATATTCATTATTTACCTTACAATCAATTCAAGTTCCCAATCTCCCCCCTTTCGAAAAGCAGTTGAGAGTTGTTAATTTCGAATTTCCCTCGTTACTTTCTCTTCTTAAACATTTCCAGCATTCTATCGGTAACAACAAAACCACCAACAACATTAAGTGTTCCAAGTACAACTGCTAAAAAACCAAGTGATAAAGACAGCACATGATCAGCTTGTCCCATTACAATGATAGATCCGATAATAACAACGCCATGTATGGCGTTAGCACCACTCATTAATGGTGTGTGTAATACTGAGGGCACATGGCCTATGATTTCAATTCCTACAAAAATCATCAGGACGATAAGGTAGATGAGTTCCATGTTTTCTGTAAAAATAGATAATATTTTTTCCATATTAATTTGTGTTTAAGCTTCTGCTGTTTGTAATGATGGATGAATGATTTTACCTTGATGGGTAATTAATGTTCCTTTAGTTATTTCTTCTTCAAATTCCCATTTCATGCCATCTTTAGATGATAAATGCATGAGTAAATTATAAATATTTTTAGCATAAAGCTCACTTGCATTTTGTGCAAGTGTGCTTGGTAAATTACTTTGGCCCACAATAGTAACACCATGCTTTACTATTGTTTTGTCTAATTCACTTAGTTCACAATTCCCACCTTGCTCAACGGCCATATCAACAATAACACTGCCCAATTTCATTAACTTAACCTGTTCTTCTGTAATCAAAACAGGTGCTTTTTTGCCTGCTACTAGGGCTGTAGTAATAACTAAATCAGCCTGTGATAACCTATTATTTACAGCCTCTTTTTGCTTTTGTAAATAATCGGCACTAACTTCTTTTGCATATCCACCTTCTACTTTTACCCCTTCACTTTTTACTTCAATAAATTTACCACCAAGCGATTCTACTTGTTCTTTAGTTTCAGGACGCACATCAGTTACCTCAACTACGGCACCCAATCGTTTGGCTGTTGCCACAGCTTGCAAACCAGCAACGCCAGCGCCAAATATCAATATTTTTGATGGCGTTAATGTACCAGCTGCGGTCATCATCAATGGGAATATTTTCCCCATTACATCCGCACCTAAAATAACAGCTTTATACCCTGCTAAATTATTTTGAGAACTCAATGCATCCATACTTTGTGCTCTAGAAATACGTGGTATTGCATCCATACTAAATGCACTTATTTGTCCAGCAACCAACTGTTTTACCAATTCAGGATTAAACAAATGATATATATAAGAAATAAGTATACTTCCTGTTTTCATGGCCGCAACCTCATCTATACTTGGTGCGTTAACTTTAATTACAATATCAGCCTGCTGTAATCCGTCCAATTTATTTACAATTGTGCAGCCTGCATTTTTGTATGCATCATCATCAAAATTTGAATCATATCCGGCATTACTTTCAACCAAACAAACATAACCCTGTTTTATATATTGGGAAGCAACTGCTGGTGTAAGTGCAACACGTTTTTCGTTTGACTTACTTTCTTTAAGAACAAGTATTTTCATAGATTAATCCCGTTTTTGACCTAATAAATGTAATTAAAACCAATTGATTTATCAAAGCTATTTAATTTGCATACAAAATCATGTTAAAAATAGCATACGCGAGCATCTACCAACATCCACTTCCCGATGGACATCGTTTCCCAATGGTAAAGTATGAGCTCATTCCTAAACAGCTTTTGTATCAGGGCATCATAACTACAGATAACCTATTTGAGCCAGGGTTGTGCGAAGAAGAAATAATAACACTAACCCATGATTATGACTATTGGCAGGCGTTAAAAAATTGTGCATTAGATGCAAGTCACATTCGCAGAATTGGTTTTCCGTTAACCCCAGAATTGGTAAAACGCGAAATATGTATTGCGCAAGGCACCATTGATTGTGCCCTGT
>JBILPP010000214.1:0-3719 GCA_044373765.1 Bacteroidia bacterium | reverse complement strand
TGACCGACCGAAAAATAAGGACTAATCAACTGCGACTTTATACGTTGGGTCTTCCATAATATTTACTTCAATTACTTTATCAGCATTTTGTAGCAACTGACGACAATCTTCACTCAAATGACGAAGGTGAACCGTTTTGCCAACTTTTAAATAGCGGTCAGTTAATTTATTGACCGCTTCAATGGCACTCATATCATTGATACGGCTTTCTTTAAAATCAATAATGATTTCATTAGGGTCGTTTTGAATATCAAATTTTTCGGTAAAAGCAGTGGTAGAAACAAAGAATAGCGGACCAAATATTTCGTAATGTTTTACGCCTTTATCGTCAATATATTTTTTTGCTCTAATACGTTTAGCACTTTCCCAAGCAAAAACCAAAGCCGAAATTATTACACCAACAACAACTGCCAAAGCCAAATTTTTCATTAAAACGGTAATCAATGTAACCGTAATACCAATAAAAATATCTTGTTTCGGCATTTTATTTACTATTCGTAAAGTAGCCCATTTAAATGTACCAAAAGCTACCATTATCATAACACCAGTAAGTGCAGCCATTGGAATAATACTTATAAAACTGCTTCCAAACATTACAAAAACCAACAACATACAAGCACCTACAATGCCCGAAAGCCTAGCTCTTGCACCGCTATTGATATTGATTAAACTTTGCCCCAACATTCCAGCACCACCCATTGCAGAAATAAAACCTGCAATTATATTTCCTGTTCCTTGTGCAACTGCTTCTTTATTTGTACTTCCTTTGGTTTGGGTTATTTCGTCTAAAATATTTAAGGAAAGTAAACTTTGAATTAAGCCAACACCAGCAAAAATAACAGCATAAGGAAAAATAATTTGTAAGGTTTCAAAACTAAAAGTAACATTTGGAATGTGTAATTGTGGAAATCCACCTGCAATATTTCCAACGGTTTTAGTATCTAATTTTAGAAAATATGCCACAGCAAACGCAACCAAAATAGCCACCAACGAAGCAGGAACAGCTTTGGTAAGTTTGGGTAGAAACCAAATAATGCCAATCGTAAGGAACGCTAAACCTAAATAAATATACAAAGGAGTATCTGTTAACCAATTGCCCGATGCGTCTTTAAACTGATTTACTTGTGCCATAAAAATTAAAATTCCAATTCCATTCATAAAACCTAGAATAGCAGGAGTTGGGACAAGCCTCATAAATTTACCGAACTTCAAAAAACCTGCAAGCAATTGAATAACACCCGCAAGTATAACCGTAGCAAACACATAATCAATACCGTGAGATTTTACCAATGGTGCTATAACCACAGCAACAGCGGCAGTTGCACCAGAAATCATTGCAGGACGTCCACCAAAAACTGAAGAAATCAAACCCAAAATAAATGCAGCATACAAACCGTTTAAAGGTTGCAAACCAGCAATTAAAGCAAAAGAAACAGCTTCGGGAATTAAAGCCAAAGCGACTGTAAGTCCTGAAAGGATTTCTGTTTTGTAATCAACTTTTTGTTGAAAATCAAATTGTTTATAATTCATTTTTGACATTTAAAATTAAAATTTAGTTCAGTAAAATCAATTACCAAACTTTTGACACTAACCAATAAATAAATTGGAAACAAAATTACCTTGACATAAAGTTTAAGGCGGAGTAGTTTGATAAGATACTTACTACTTTCAACCAGAGTGCAAGAGTAACTTTTTTTTGACCGAAAGACAAACCGAAAAGCGTAAATTTCGACCGAAAAAAAGGGCAGCAGGTAACACGAGGTCCTGCAACAGCTTGGCTTCGGTGCCTAATTGAACATTCGTACTTCTAATCGCCACCTAAGTCAAGCCCGAAAACGTCAGGCCTAACATACCCCCTAACAAAAATTGAGCAGAGTGATTAACTTCAATAAAAAAACAAATGAAAATATACCTTGCTCTTACAATCCTAATTTGCTTATCAGCAGGTTTTGCTTATGTAAACCAACGTTTTTTAAAACTGCCGTTTGTAATCGGACTGTTCTTTTTATCCACTGTTTTATCTGTTTTTGTAATCAGCACAAAATGGTGGCTCAGTATTCCCCTTCAAGAAATTAAAACATATATAGTACTTGCCAATATAGATAAAATTGTACTCAACTATTTACTGGGTTTTTTACTTTTTGCTGGTGCATTGCATACCAATTGGAACAACCTTAAACATCAAATAAAACCAATAGCAACTTTTGCATTAGGTGGCGTTTTGCTTTCCACCCTCATTATTGCAGTTCTATTTTATGGACTAACTCAAATTTTTAACTTAAACATTAGCTTTATCTATTGCCTAATTTTTGGCGCGTTAATATCACCTACCGACCCAATTGCTGTTTTAGGGATTTTGACCAAAGCCAATGTTCCTAAATGGACCGCATGTACAATTGTTGGCGAGAGTTTATTTAATGACGGAGTTGGCGTAGTTGTTTTTATTGCATTGTTAGACACATTAAGCACAGGTGAATTTAGCTTTTCACATTTTGGTTTTTTATTTATGCAAGAAGCCATTGGTGGTATTTTAATGGGGCTTATATTAGGCTACTTTCTTTACTTACTTTTAAAATCAATTAACCATTATCAAACAGAAATTTTATTGACACTTGCTTTTGTAATGGCAGGATATACTTTTTGTAATTATTTGCATCTTTCAGGAGCTTTGTCAATGGTAGTAATGGGTTTAATGGTAGGTAATTTCAGACAAGATGTTGCAATGAGCGACACAACACATGAGTATATTCACAAATTTTGGGAATTAGTGGACGTTATTCTCAATGCGTTTTTATTTATCTTAATCGCTTTTGTTCTCATTGTAATTGATTTCAATACAAAATATATTTTTGTCGGACTAATTTCAGTTTTCATCGTGTTGCTCTCAAGGATAATAATAGTTTATATCCCTCATTTAGCATTTCCAAAACTGCTTAAACTAACAAACAAAGAAGCGAAAATTATTAGTTGGGGTGGTTTACGTGGAGGACTTTCATTGGCTTTGGTATTATCACTAGCAGACAGTGAAACAAAAAATATACTTTTAATTGCAGTATATTTTTGTGTGCTGTTTAGCATAATAGTACAAGGATTAACAATTGAAAAGCTTGCAAAACAACCCTAAAAAAATGCTTCCTAAAACACGGGCTTAACAAATTGGCGGGTACAGTGCATCATAAGCACATTTTTGCATAATCGCCACCTTAACCAATCCGCAAACCTTTATAGGCAAGCATTACATACAACACCATTAAACTGACAAAAAATTATCGAAACAACAGTATAATACATAAACTTAACAGCAGACTTTTTTGCGACACGACTGTACAACCCTTCGTGTTTTGTTTTTTGCCGACCCGCATTTTTTAAACATCATTTTAGCCAGCCACACATGTGTCACAACTAGGTTTCGCACCGTAACACAAGCCAATGCATCGCAGGACCAATGATGCATTTTTTTGACACCACACTTGACAAAAATTACGGAAACCTCTTCACGAAATTTTGAACATAATGACTACTTTTGTAAATTAGAAGTAAATGGATTGAACTCCATTCATTCAAGAAAATAAAGCATGATCAATCAATACCTAATTAGCATTGCATTGGTTCTATTAAACAACAAATAATGAATTGAAAATGGAATACCTAACGGAGTGCCTGGCATGCAATTCAAACGATTTTGAGTCCTTTGAGCAAACCATTGCGATGATGCATCA
>JBILPP010000213.1:0-3721 GCA_044373765.1 Bacteroidia bacterium | reverse complement strand
GTAGTTTGATACGCATAGTAGACAACAAGGTAGATGTAAATAAATTGGGTACTTACACCATAACTTATACGGTAAGAGATGGCTCGAACAACTCAACCAATGTGGTAAGACAAGTAAATGTGGTAGACCGCATAGCACCAGTGATAGAAATATTGGGAGGCGATCCATTTGATTTGGTATGGAATGATACATTTGAGATGGTTAATGAAGTGCGCATAATTGATAATTATTACAGTGCAGAAGACTTGCTACCAATGGTGCAAAAAACCACCACCTTAGATGTAAATCCCATAACAGGGAAATATTATGGAGGAACACGTGGATGGAAAGACATTAATTACCAAGTAACAGATCCTTCAGGTAACTTATCGAATAAAGCACGCAGACGTATACTTGTAGATTTTAGAACTGGATTGAATGACGCGAATACCTATAATGCATTAAGTATTTATCCAAACCCAAGTACAGGTAAGTTTAATGTGAATACCAAGGAAATGATGATGGGCAAAACAGTGGTTACCTTATACAATGTATTAGGAGCTAAAGTATATAACCAAAGTATTGATATGAATGGTAAAACAGCAGAGATCAATGCAGAAGGATTACCATCGGGTATATACTTATTGCAGTTAATTAACAACGGCAAGCAATACACACAACGTGTTACGGTGAAGTAAGGACATCATCAAAATAAAGCTAAAATAAAAAAGTCCGTTTCAATATTGAAACGGACTTTTTTATTGCGTAACTTTTAGTCTTAAAATAGTATTTGTGCTGTTGGTTATTTTGTATCTGTCGTCAATACGATAAGGAACAACAGCAATAATTTGATGATCAGCGCATATAATAGGAAGCCTATTTTTTTTCATTAAGTCTATTTTCAGATCTATAAAAAAATCACTCACTTTTTTATTGTTAAGCATACCCAAAGGTTTGAAGCTGTCACCCTGATTCCATGTTCTAATGGTGATAGGGAAATTGATTTTTTCAGCATCGAAATACAACAGATCTGGTTTAAAATCTAATTGCTTTTTATCGATATGCGTTACTTCGAAATGATAATTATTGAAGGTGAATTTATCTGGAAAATTCTTCTCGAATAAAAGCGTATTTGTATCCTCATCGGTAAGCTTTTCAATCCTCAGCTCGTCTCGATTTAATAACAATAAGTGTGTAGGGGTATTCCATGTTTTTCCGGAACCATGCATGCTATTAATGATTTCATTGATTTGATTGCTGTTGAATCCGAAAGGAGTTAGCCAATGATGCAGCAGGTAGTTATAGTACGGCAGTTGTTTAATTATACTGTTATCAATTATTAATGTTGATCCATTATAAGTTGAATGTTGATCAATTATTTCGTTTAATTTTTCAATGATAATAATTTGTGCCTCCTGCAAAATTTGGGTGCTTTTTGCAATGTGCTCAATGGCATGATTATTTACCTCAATAAGATTTGGTATAATGTGATGTCGAATAAAGTTTCTGGTGTAATCATCTGATAGGTTAGATGAGTCGTTGCGAAATGGAATTTGATGTGCTGTGATATAATCGTTGATGGTATTTTGACTAACCATAATAAGTGGCCTGAGAACAACACCATTCTTTTTGGGGATACCGCAAAGCCCATTAATGCCACTTCCTCTAGCGGCATTAAAAATAAAGGTTTCGGCTAAATCATTAGCATGGTGGGCTGTTAATATGTAATTCGCATGATGCTGTAATCTTATTTTTTCAAACCAATCATAGCGTAAAATTCTTGCTGTTTCTTGGGTTGACATGCCTAACTCTTCGCAAGCAGTTATGGTATTAAATCTTATAGATTCAAACGTAATTTGGTTAGCGGTGCAATAAGAGCGAACAAACTCTTCATCATCCATACTTTCTTGTCCACGTAACATAAAGTTACAATGTGCAATAACGATATTAAGGTTTTCTGATTTACACAAGTGTACTAAGGCCATAGAGTCTTTACCGCCACTAACAGCCAAAATAAATTTTTGGTCAATGGTGCTACTTATGTTTAAAAAATCCTTAAGCAATTCAGCAATAATCATGGCTCAAAATTACAATAATTGCTTAGTTTTGGTGGCTGCATGAGAAAATACATTTTATTATCACTTTACATAGCAATCTTTGGCATCACACGAAGTGTATTTGCGCAAGGAAACAAAGTTGAGGTAATCAATGCCAATACCTTTGAGATAGAGACGCGTGGAAACTATAAAGTGAAAAAGTTAATAGGCGATGTTCAGTTGAAACAAGACGCTACAATACTGAGATGTGATAGCGCTTATTTATTTGATGAAACCAATTTTGTGGAGGCCTATCAACATGTTCATATTAACCATAGAGATAGCTTAAACTTTTATGGTGATATGCTAAAATATGATGGCAATAAAAAACTAGCGCGATTAGAAAAAAATGTCCGCATGGTTGATGCCACATCCGTATTAACAACTCAAGAGTTAGACTTTGATTTGGCCAATAATAAAGCAAGCTACTACAATGGCGGAGTATTGTTGAGTGGGCAAAATGAGTTAACTAGTAAATACGGCTATTATTATACCACCACCAAAGAGTTGTATTTTAAAAAGGAAGTTAAATTGGTGAGTCCGGAATTTATAATGACTACAGATACGTTGAAGTATCAAACCAATACCAAAGTTGCCACCTTTTATAGCAATACCAAAATTGTTTCTAAAGAAGATACTATTTATTGCCAAGCGGGAACTTACCATACAGAGAAGCAATCTGGTATACTTCTTAAAAGGGCGAAAATAAGAAGTGCCGAAAATACACTCATCGCAGACACCATTATTTATGATAAAAAAAGCAAGTATGCTAAAGCCCTGGGCGGTGTTGTCATCATAGATACCATTAACAAAACAACCATCTTGGGCAACTTAGCAGAGATTTTTGGAAAAGAGGGCAGGAGTTATATCACGAGAAATCCGCTTGTTATTAGTATCGTTGACAAAGATAGCATGATGATTTGGGCTGATACCATTTTCACTTATCAAAAAAGAGCGAAACAATCTAAAGACTTACTTAAAGCGTATAGGAATGTGAAAATTTATAAATCGGACATGCAGGTGATTTGTGATTCCTTAGTTTATTTGAAAAGTGATTCGTTAATGACCCTGTATCACAAACCTGTTTTGTGGAGTGACATGAATCAAGTTACAGGAGATACCATCGTTTTTTACCTTAATAACAGAAAGTTGGATTCGATGGACATTAAGAACAATGCTTTTGTGATATCTCAAGAAACTAAACGACATTACAATCAAGTTAAAGGGCGCAACATGAAGGCATATTTTAAAGCGGGTAAAATATCGTACATTCAAGTATATGGTAATGGTCAGAGTATCTACTACGCCAAAGAAGACAGCGCTTACATTGGTGTAAATGTAATAGATTGTAGCGAAATGGCTTTTAGTTTTGAAATGGGGAAAATTAAAACTGCTAAATTTATGACTCAGCCAGATGCAACCTTTTATCCAATTACGGAGATGAGTCCTGAAGAGTTGAGGCTCAAGGGCTTTGTGTGGAGAAGCCAGGCCAAGCCAACTAAGCAAAATATTAAAACCCGAAAATTATATGAAAAAGGCTTTGATTTTTGATTAAATTTTATAAACTTTGATTATTACTCGAAATAAATAATACAACATCCATATATGAGGACCAAGTTTACATCTCTATCAAACAAACTCTTCGC
>JBILPP010000017.1:0-12685 GCA_044373765.1 Bacteroidia bacterium | reverse complement strand
AATGGTGGGTTTAATTTTTTTTACGCTGCTAACCATAAAAAATTCTCGATGCGTTCCGCATTTTCTCAACTTGAACAACAAGTAAAATCAGCAGGATCATTTTTATTGCTTACCAATTTCCAATTCCGAAACCTATTAGCCGATTCATCCATCATCGCTCATCCCATTGATAACGAAGCTACGTTTTCTGATTTAGCAGGATTAAAACAAATGCGATTTATTACATTCAGTTTGCGCCCAGGCTATGGCTATAACTTTATATCAAAAACAGGTAGGTGGTTCTTTTCTCCATCTATTTTTTTGGGGCTTGGCACTGGTTGGTATACTTCACTTTCAAACATCGGTTTTAAAACAGGGCTTCCAATTGATATGGCGCTTCATGCCAAAATATTTGCAGGGTACAATCATCCAAAGTGGTACCTCAGTGCATTCTATTCGCACGATAGCAATATCAATATTTTTAAAAGTAGTCTTATTAATTACGATACACGTAGCATTGGATTAAATATCGGCTACCGCATTAATAGTATAGGTACAAAATGGCTTTAAGTTTTAAACGAGCATTGGTAGGTGCTTTTCTTTTATGTTACACTACATCATTTGCTCAACAAAAAAACTTTGTAATGCGCACCATTAATTGGGGCTATAAAATGGTACAAGGCGACTCCGCCAAGCCTAAAAAAAAGTACTTTTTTATTGTACCCATCAATTCATACAAGCCAGAAACCCGCTGGCAATTCGGCATCTCAACTTCTCATTTTTTTAGAGCCAGAAACAACGACAGTTTTACACGCCCTTCTGTTGTTAGGTTAAACATCAGTTACACGCAAAATAACCAACTGAGCATACGGCCCATGTTTGAAGTGTTTACCACCAATAACAAATACAGCCTTCGAGGTTTATTGCAGTATAGTAATTTCATTGAAAATTACTGGGGTATAGGAAACAATACCCCAGAGCGTAACAAAGAGGTGTATGGTTTTAATCAATACAAAGCCAATATTAAAGCAACACGACTAATAAAAAAAGGAGTCTATATAGGCTTACAGTTAGATTACGAAAAGTTGTACAACATAAAACATGAACGTGGGAGCTTAATGGCCGTATCAAATGTAACAGGGGTTAACGGCTATTATTATTTGGGGTTAGGCCCGGTTTTAACTTTAGACAATAGAAATCAAATTTACTTCCCAACAAAGGGCCATATAATAGATATTTCGGCATCCATAAAAAACAAAAAAGTTGGTAGCAGCAGCAGTTTTGCCAATGTTACCATTGATGCAAGGCAATACGTTAGGCTTTGGAATGAAAACGTTTTGGCAATGCAAACCTTCATATCATTTAATGATGGCGATGTGCCTTACAGAGCAATGGGTACTTTAGGCAACGAGAGTTACTTTAGGGGCTATTATTTTGGTCGCTACCGCGATAAACATGAAGTTAGCCTACAAGCAGAATTGCGCAAACAAATATGGGGACCATTAAGTATGGTTGCGTTTGGCGGTTTGGGAAATGTGGCATCAAGTCCAGAAAAACTAAACAAATTTATCAAGCCAATGTATGGCATAGGACTGAGAATTAAAGCCATACCTCGAGAAAAGATTAACTTTAGGTTAGATTATGCTCGCGGTAACAATGGATTACAAGCATTTTATGTAACTTTAAACGAAGCCTTTTAGCTGATTATAAATTAGTTCTTAAAGTTATTTCAAACCGTTGCTTAATCCATTACTTTTTTACACCTTTGCACACTTAAAAAATTCATTCTCTGAACAATATTATAGAAATAAAACCGCTGCTGGAAGCCGCTGTTAAACCAAACATCGTAATTACAACCCATCATAAACCCGATGCTGATGCCTTAGGTTCATCATTGGGGTTGTACAACTATTTATTGTTAAAAGGCTTAAAACCCATTGTTGTATCTCCTACAGATTATGGCGATTTTTTAAAATGGATGCCCGGAGAACCCACTGTTATTGACTTTGAAGCAGAAACTGATCACTCAGCAAGTTTAATTGCACATGCTGATTTTATTTTTTGCCTAGACTTTAATGCACTAAAACGCATCAATAAAATGGGTGAATTGGTGGCTGCAAGCAAAGCCAAGAAGGTGATGATTGACCACCACCTAGAACCAGAAGATTTCGCTGATTACCAATTGCACAATACCCAAAGAAGTAGTACTTGCGAGTTAATTTACGAAATGATTGATTTGTTTGGAGATGCCGATTTGGTAGATAAAGACATTGCCAATTGTTTGTACGCAGGTATTATGACCGACACCGCGTCATTCAAACATGGAAGCACTTACCCAAGTACACATAAAGTTGCCGCACAACTTTTGGCTAAGGGGGCTATTCCAAATTTAATACACGAACACATTTACGATAACTTTTCATACGATAGGATGCGTTTTATTGGCTTTTGCTTGAACGAAAAAATGCAGTTGCTACGTGAATATAATACTGCATTAATTTGTGTTACTGCAGAAGAGCTAAAACGTTATAATATTATTACAGGAGATACAGAAGGATTAGTAAACTATGGATTAGCCATAAGAGGCATTAACTTTTCAGTATTAATTGTTGATAGAACAGTGTCGCGTAAAATGAGTTTTAGAAGCAAAGGAAAATTTCCAGCTAACGAGTTTGCAAAAACGTATTTTAGTGGTGGTGGGCATTTTAATGCCGCAGGGGGCGAAAGCCATGATGCAATAGGAACTGTAGAAATAAAATTTAAAGAAGCACTTGCTGCTTATAAACACTTATTAATTTAAACAAAAATGAAAAAATCAATATCCCTACTTGCTGCTGTAGCAGCTTTATTTACCGTGGCATGCGGTGGATACAAAACAACAGACAACGGTGTTAAATACCGTATTATTACAGATAACACCGAAGGTCGCGCTGTAGATGGCGATACCAACGCAGTGTTATTTATGAACTACAAACTTTCTGTTGAATCATCAGATTCAATTTTAGTTGAAACCTTTAGCAAAAATAGCCCTGTTTACATTCCAGTTTCTGAACCCAATTTTAGAAAAGCGTTTGAATTATTAAGTGTAGGAGATAGTGCTGAGCTATTAATTAATGCAGATACTTTCTTTATGAAAAGCTTTGGTCAAAGCAGACCAGCCTGGATTAAAGAAGGCGATAACATTAAGTTTATTGTTAAGGTTGTTGATATCATGAATCAACAAGAAATTATGAAAAAAGAGCAAGAAGACATGTCGAAGTTACAACAAGCCGATTCACTTGCTTTTAATCAAATGATTGCCACCTTACCTGATGCCAAGAAATCGGCTAGCGGCTTATTTTATGTAATACAAAAAGCTGGAAACGGTAAAACGCCTAAAAAAGGAGATAAAGTTAAAGTACTTTATAAAGGAACCTTACTTAACGGACAAGTTTTTGATGAGAACTTAAATGAAGGAATATCATTCCCTGTTGGTTTAGGACAAGTTATACCAGGTTGGGATGAAGTATTACAATTAATGAAAGAAGGTGATAAAGTTAAGGCTGTAATTCCTTGGAATTTGGCTTATGGCAACCGCGGTAATGGACCTATTCCTCCTTTCAGCACTTTGGTGTTTGAAATGGAATTGGTTAAAGTTAACTAGAATTAAAACTACGTATTTATGAAACACCTGTTATTAGTAATAATCAGTTTGTGTGGATTGGTGAGTTTAAAAGCCCAATACGCGCCTGCCATTACTAAGGCAGGTGTTTTTTTTTATGATATTATTCCACTAAACGATAGTTTAAATAAACGAAAAACAGCACCCGATGATTTATTGGATATAGATTACCACATGGCTATTGCATCCAATGATTCTGTGTTGGCGGAAACATTTACCAAAAATCAACCTGTAACAGTGCCTGCCAGCCACCCTAGTTTTAGAGGAATTTTTAAAGAAATGAAAAAAGGTGATAGGGTTAATATTGTTATCTCTGCCGACTCATTTTACAAATACACCATCAATGCCCCTTTGCCACCTTATATAATACCTGGCGATAGCTTACGCTTTTATATTAAGGTGCATGAGATTATGAATGAACGAGAATTTGCTGCGAAAGAATACGCCAAGGAGTTATTACAAACCCAAGAAGATTCTATTTTGGCAGCACGTTTTATATCGCAATACCAACGTATAAAAAAAACACATACAGGCTTACATTACTTAGTTAGTAATCCAGGAACGGGTAAACAGCCTATTGCAGGTAGTAAGGTAACTGTTAAGTATCGTGGTTATTTAATGAGTGGTAAAGTATTTGAAAGCAACCAACAAGGTTATACGTTTACACTAGGTAGCAAAGAGGTAATTGCAGGATGGAATGAAGGTATAAAATTAATGCGTGAAGGTGGGCGTTTTAAGTTTATTATTCCGCCACACTTAGCATATGGTGGCAGCGGAGCAGATATAATTCTTCCATTTACCACTATAATTTTTGATATCGATTTGATTAGTGTTGAATAACTTTTATATTTAATTTTTATTACTAAAGTAAATACAAGGCATGAAAAAAATTATTGCATCATTATTGTTCGTAACATTAGGTACAAGCCTATTTGCTCAACAACCAAAAGTAACCAGTAACAAAAGCAAACAACAAACACCTTCAAAACCAAAACAAACTCAAAAAATGGAATTGAATAAAGAATATACCACCGCATCGGGTTTAAAATACAAAATAACCCAAAAAGGTAACGGAGTAAAAGCTATAGCAGGAGCAAAAGTTTCTGTGCATTACACAGGAACATTAACTGATGGCAAAAAATTTGATAGCAGTAGAGACCGCAATCAACCATTTACATTTACTTTAGGACAAGGACAAGTAATTAAAGGTTGGGATGAAGGTGTTGCTTTGTTGCAAATTGGCGACAAGGCTGTGTTTACAATTCCACCTACCTTAGGATATGGCGCTAATGGTGCAGGCGGATCAATTCCTCCTAATGCAACTTTAATTTTTGAAGTGGAGTTAATTGATGTTAAAGAGCCTATTAAACCTTGGAATGTAAAAAGTACTGATACCATAACAACAACCAGCGGATTACAATACATTGTAGTTGAAAAATCAAATAATCCTGAAGCAGTTAAAGCTGAAAATGGTAAAACAGTTGATGTACACTACACAGGGTTTTTAATGGGTGGTAAAGTGTTTGATTCGTCTATAGAAAGAGGACAACCAATTAGTTTTGAGTTGGGCCAAGGACGCGTAATTAAAGGATGGGAAGAAGGCATTGCATTAATGCATGTTGGTGACAAGCTACGTTTAATTATTCCATCAAACTTAGCTTACGGGCCGAATGGTGCAGGCGGTGTTATTCCACCAAATGCAACTTTATTATTTGATGTAGAGTTGGTAAATGTGAAATAGTTTCAAAAGAAACAAATACGGTGTTCGGCCGTTCAGCAAAGCTGAACGGCCGAACCTTTTTTATCAAAGTGGCTAAGCGGATTTGCCGTAAATATTCGAAATAAAACCACCTCGCAAACATTACACAAACCCATATATTTGAACCATGAAAAATATATCATTCGCATGCTTAGCCTTATTTGCAGTTGCGTTTATTACCCAAAGTTGTAATCAACCCAAAGTAATAAACACAAAACCTTGGGACATCAAAACAACTGATACCATAACTACCGAAAGTGGTTTGAAATATTTAGTAGTTGAAAAAAGTAACAACCCAATAAAAGCCGAAAAAGGCATGATGGTAAATGTTCATTATACAGGCTTTTTACTTGATGGAAAAGTATTTGATTCATCTATTGAAAGAGGCAACCCCATTAGTTTTGAATTAGGCATAGGAAACGTAATTAGAGGTTGGGACGAAGGCATAGCATTGATGAACGTTGGGGATAAAATTCGTTTGATTATCCCCTCTGAATTAGGCTACGGAGATAACGGTGCGGGAAGTATTCCACCAAATGCTACCTTGTTGTTTGATGTGGAGTTGGTGAATGTAAGGTAAAATTCCAAATACGAAAATCGAAGCACGAAATGGAGAATTTGTTGTGGTTTAAATTGAATGTCGAATAATGAACGCTAAATACTGAAATTTTGATTTTCGTTGTATAATGAATAAATCCAATTAGATCAATCATCTTAAAGCAAAGTAAAGGTTTTAACGCAGAGTTAGGTGAACAGTCTTGCGAGGATTTGAGCATAGTCGCTTAAAAAAGAGAGTACACAGAGCAACGCCTGCGGCATTGGGGAATGTTTAACTTAAGTAGATAAATTAATATTTGAACGCATTAGCCTCTTCGAGTTTCACGATTGCAAATCGGGATGTATCGAGAAGTGGATTGTTAAAATTAATTTATTATCTAAACTCCTACTCTCGATACTCGCGCCAACCACAGCCTATGCAAAGCGAACTCGAGCAGGCTTATAATTTGCGAAGCAAACTCCTTTACTCAGAAGCGGTATACTTTGCCCTCTATTTAACTCTGCGAAAAACTCATTTACCTCTGTGGTAAAAAAATAAGCTATTGAATATCGAATGATGAAACATAGTTCAGCTTAGCTAATGCTGAATATCGAATGTTGATGTTTTGATATTCGGTGTATAACGAATAAATCCAATTAGATCAATAATCTTAAAGCAATGTAAAGGATTTAACGCAGAGTTAGGTGAACAGTCTTGCGAGCATTTGAGCATTGTCACGTACAAAATTGAGAGTACGCAGAGCAATACCTGCGGAAATGGGAAGGGCTTAAATCAATCAAGATAATTAATGTTTAAACTTTATAGCATTTTGAATTTCAAAAACTCAACAATAATATCCCAACATTATGATGAAATGTAAAGTGAATCCTGAAGGTATACACATTATTCAACATCCATAACTTATAACTCAACATTTCCTCACCCTACTATGCATTCATAATCTAACACTAAGCATTTCCTACCGCGCTGCTCACATACTTTAACCCGCCACGCTCTTTTATTTTACCAAAACCACCCCACACATTTTTTACATTTTTAATGCCATGTGCTTTTAGATAACTAACGGCAATCATGCTACGATAACCACCTGCACAATGCACTAAATACTCTTTATTGGGATCTAAAGTTTTGGTGTTCTCTACAATTTTATCCAATGAAAAATGTTGTGCTGAATCTACATGAAGATCATTAAACTCGCCAAGCTTGCGTACATCCAACACACCCACTTCTGCATGCTTTACATCCAATTCAAACTCTTCATCATCAATAGAAATTACCATGTCATAGCGTTTCTCAGCATCTAACCATGCTTCAAAACCACCATTTAAAAATCCTTTTATGTTATCAAAACCAACACGCATTAAACGCTCAACACTCTCCTGCTCTTTACCTATTTCAGTAACTAAAACTACAGAAGCACCAATATCTAAAATGGTAGCAGCCCAAATGGCATACTGACCATCTAACCCAAAGTTTAAAGAACCTGTAATAAAACCAAGCTCAAATAAATCTGTATTTCTAGTATCAATAATAGTTGTACCGTTTTTAATTTCCGTTTCTAACTCAGATACAGTTAATGGCTTGAGTGCATTGCTTAACACCTCATCAAACTTAGCATAACCTTGTTTGTTCAATTTAGCATCTTTAAAAAAGTAAGCTGGTGCAGGTTGAATTCCATCAGTAACTACAGCAATAAATTGTACTTTAGTCATAGGTTGTAACGCATAATTATTAGCGCGTTGTTCACCAATGGAACTGAACGTTTCCTTACCAATATTTTTACCACAAGCACTTCCGGCACCGTGCGCAGGATATACCAATACATCATCTGCTAAAGGCAATAATTTATTTTGCAACGAGTCGTACATCATCCCTGCCAACTCCTCTTTGGTTATTAAGCCATCTAATAGGTCAGGTCTACCTACATCACCCACAAACAAGGTATCACCAGTAAATACACAATAGTCTTTACCATTTTCATCAACCAATAAAAAGCAGCTGCTCTCTGGCGTATGACCAGGAGTGTGCAAAACCTTAATGCTTAGGTTACCTAATTTTAACACTTCACCATCCTTGGCTACATGCACCGGGTAAGTGGTTTGTGTGGTAGGACCATACACGATTTTAGCTCCGGTTTTATGGGCCAAATCAATATGACCACTAACAAAATCTGCATGAAAATGTGTTTCGAAAATGTATTTTATATTAGCACCACGCTCCTTGGCTAAAGCCAAATATGACTCATAATCCCTTAATGGATCAATGATGGCAACTTCTCCGTTACTTTCTATATAATAAGCTGCTTGCGCTAAACAGCTGGTGTACAGTTGTTGAATAAACATGTGAATAAACTTTAGGGAAGCAAAGTTCTAATTTTACCCGAATTAATCAATAAAAACCCTACATGCTCTGCCCAATTGATACCATTGATTGACAAAAACCACATTGGAAAATGATATTTCTATCAAGAAATTATTTATTAACCATATGTAACCCTGTATTTAAATCTATTAAAAGCTAGACATTAATTAGGCTGAATTTACAACTTTAATTAGTAAAGGTTGACAGGTAGTTAACACCATTCTTATTCGAAAGAAACGGTGTAGTATGTTGATTTTATGATAGGTAAAGTTGTGGTAATATTTGTGGTGTACTCTTCTTAAATAACCAATCAACTTATCTTTACACTTGTTGGTTGTGAGCAATACGATTTTAGTAACAATTTCTAGCTATGGACGTGCAACATATCTCTAAAAAATTAAACGATTGGTTTTACCCCCCAGATTACCCATAAGAAAATTTGCTGAATAGCTGTAAATAGTGCAAATTGCAGACGCATTTTTACAATACACAGATGAAATACAAAAGAGTTCTTCTCAAGTTAAGTGGCGAGTCGTTAATGGGTTCGTTGCAATATGGTATTGACCCAAAAATTTTAGAAAAATACGCTGCCGACATTAAACAAGTAATTGACCAAGGCGTGCAGGTTGCCATTGTTATTGGCGGAGGTAATATTTTTAGAGGAGTACAAGGTGTTTCGGGAGGTATTGTTGATAGGGCACAAGGCGATTACATGGGCATGTTAGCAACAGTTATAAATGCTATGGCTTTACAAGGTGCATTAGAAAAAGCAGGAATCAAAACCCGTTTACAAAGTGCCATTAAAATGGAGCAAATTTGTGAACCATTTATTCGCAGACGTGCAATGCGTCACTTAGAAAAAGGACGAGTTGTTATATTTGGAGCGGGTACAGGTAACCCCTATTTTACCACAGATACTGCGGCAAGTTTACGTGCAGTAGAAATTGAAGCGAATCTGGTATTAAAAGGTACTCGTGTTGATGGTATTTATACTGCCGACCCAGAGAAAGATGCCAATGCAACTCGATACGAGCAAGTAAGTTATAGTGAGGTGTACGAAAAAGGCTTAAACGTAATGGACTTAACAGCAATTACGTTATGCCAAGAAAATAAATTGCCTATTGTGGTGTTTGACATGAACAAAGATGGTAACTTTTTAAGAGTTTGTGCAGGCGAAGGTGTAGGCACATTAGTAAGCTAATTTAAATAATTTAATTTTTTTGATATGAGCGATCCACGTTTAAAACAAGTACTTGACCAATTAAAAGACGCCATGGACAAGGCAATTGACCATGCAGCGAATGAGTTTAGTAAAATACGTGCTGGTAAGGCACACCCAAGCATGCTTGATGCAGTAAAGGTTGACTACTATGGAAGTTTAGTTCCTTTAAGTCAAGTGGCTAACGTAAACACACCTGATGCTAAAACCTTAGCTATTCAGCCATGGGAAAAAAGCATGTTACAGGCCATAGAAAAAGGGATCATTATTTCTAACTTAGGTTTTAATCCGAGCAATGATGGTACCATGATTCGTTGTATTTTACCGCCATTAACCGAAGAACGCAGAAGAGAAATTGTGAAAAAGGTAAAAGGCGAGGCAGAGAATGCCAAAATTACGGGACGCACCTTGCGCAAGGACGCTAACGAAAACGTTAAACGTTTGCAAAAAGATGGTTTACCTGAAGATGAGGCAAAAGGGGGCGAAACCCAAGTACAAAAAATTACTGATGCTTACATTAAAAAAATAGATGAATTAACTGCTGCAAAAGAAGCAGAGGTAATGCACGTTTAATTTTGTGCCTTTATTTAATGTACTTCTTATCTAAAAAATGATTTGCATCGGGTGATTAATTTACATCGCATAAAATATATTTTTCTAACACTGGTTAAAATAACCAGTGTTTTTTTGTTATTGGCCATAGTTGCCTTTTTTAGCTTTAGAAATATGCTTTTGCATAAAGCTTTAGCTAAGGTAAGCAGTAAACTAAAAAACGATTACTCAACTATATTTACGGTACAGGAAGCCAGTTTTACAGGTATTGCAAGTGTAAATCTTAGTGGCGTGAGCTTAGTTCCTGCTAATCACGATAGTATTTTACGTGTAGCTAATATTGAAACGGGAATAAAAATTGGTTATGCGTTGTTTTTTGATTTTAGGCTAGATAATTTAAAAATAGATGATGGTTTTGTAAACCTGGTTAGTGATGAACGAGGACGAAATTTTGATGCCTTTTTACAGAATAAAGATAAGTCAGAAAGTACCCCGACAGAAACCAAGACTACTTCTCGTAACCTAGCTAAAACGGCATATAAACTTATAAGCAGGGTTCTTAATTTTATACCTAGCGATGTAAGCATAAACCATGTTGCTTTAAATATTATTGACCACAAACAGCATGTTGCTTTTAGCATGCAACAAATGATATTGGATGATGAACAGTTGGAATCGGTTATTAATGTAAGCAGCTTTAAAGATACTTTAATAGCAGAAAACTTTAACCAAAGCTGGCATATAAAAGGTACTGCCAACCCACAGCAAAAGAAAGTTGATGTGCAGTTTTTTAATACCGATACAGGCCATGTACAAATGCCCTACTTACAAGATAAGTTTAACTTAGTTGCAGGATTTGATAGCATCAGGTTAAAGTTAGATGGAGTAGATTTGGACAATGATGAGTTGAACATAAAAGGATTAATAAGCACCACAAATTTTATTGTTAATCACCCCAAAATATCAAGCAAAGATGTGGTCATTGAAAAAGCTGAGTTTGATTATGTATTTGTGGTGGGCAGCAATTTTATTTCATTGGACAGTACCTCAACAATACGATTTAATAAAGTAAATTTTCATCCATTTATTAAATATCAGCGCGGACCTGACACCACTTATCAGGTTAATGTAATCATTGAAAAAACATCAGCTCAAGATTTTATAAGCTCATTACCAGAGGGATTGTTTACCCATTTTAAAGGTATGGAGGCAGAGGGAACATTTAGCTACCGTTTAGACTTTTTATATAACGAAAACAAACCACGTGATTTAATTTTTGACAGCCGTTTAGAAAAGGAGGGCTTGCGTATTACAAAATACGGTGAAGCTAACTTAAGCAAGTTGAATGGTGATTTTATTTATCAAGCTTTAGAAAAAGGTAGGGTACAACGTAATATTGATGTGAGTTATAACAATCCAAATTTTGTACCACTAGACCAGATATCACCATTACTGAAAAAAGCGGTTTTAACTACCGAAGATCCTTCTTTTTTTTACCACCGTGGTTTTATTGATGAAGCATTTCGTCAATCAATAATTAAAAATATACGCAAGCGCAAATTCGTTAGGGGAGCAAGTACCATTAGCATGCAGTTAGTAAAAAATGTATTTCTAACTCGTGAAAAAACATTGTCTCGTAAGTTAGAAGAAATTTTATTGGTGTACATATTAGAGAACAATCGCCTTAGCAGCAAAGAGCGTATGTTTGAGGTATATTTAAATATTATTGAGTGGGGACCAAATGTATATGGCGTTGGCGAAGCAGCTCGATTTTATTTTGGCAAATCACCTTCAGCGTTAACCCTGAGCGAGGCCATGTATTTAGCTATTATTATACCTAGTCCTAAAAAATTTATGTGGCGCTTTGGAAAAGATGGCCAACTTAAAGACCATGTTGGAAAACACTTTCAATCGCTTGCAGGGCTTATGATTAGAAGAAATGTATTGATGCAGGAAGACACCATGGGTCTTACTCATCATATCAGTATAATTGGTCCAGCAAAAGGATTTATAAAAATTACTTCTGATACATTGGTAAACGATACATTAATCATAGATGAAAACGGATTAATTATTCAGGGAGACGAAGAATAAACTAACTTGATATGTTGCAGCAATACACTACCAAACAAAAACTGAGTATTTACATTATTGTAGGTTTGTTTGCGTTAATTTTTTGTAGCCTATCATTGGTAAATCATTACCTATTTAGAACCTACGCTTTTGATTTGGGTATTTACAACAACATGTTGTATTCCTATTCCCATTTTAAATTAAACTACACCCCACTTCAAGAACCACTAGTTTACCATGCCTTTGCAGATCATTTTGAACCCGTATTCTTTTTGTTTGCTCCATTCTATTGGATATTTGGCAGCTACACCTTACTTATTTTACAAATTGCATTTGTATTAGTTGGTGGTATTGGTGCAATGAGGTTTACACAACTACACAGCAGTAACAATGTATTATCTATAGCCATTCTTATTCAGTTTTATACCATGTGGGGCGTGTACTCGGCTTTAGCTTTCGATTTTCACAACAACATAACCGCTGCCATGCTAGTACCATGGGTTATGGTATTTGCACAACAGA
>JBILPP010000212.1:0-3736 GCA_044373765.1 Bacteroidia bacterium | reverse complement strand
TAAATCGTTGCAATCGGAAGGTGATATCGGTATTAATTCATTTGACAAATACAAGTTTGAACGCAAAGTGAAAGGAAAGATGGAATTAATAAAACGTAGAAGTGGTGACGACTTTACCTTGTTTATGCAAAGCATAGCTGGAAGTTGGTATTACTTTAAATTCCAAAAAGGAGTTATGTATACGGTTGGATCTGATGCCTTGTATAATAAATTGATTAAGGATAATATTGATAAAATTTCTAAAAAGGACGATTATAAACTTCGCTTAGCCAACATATCGGCCAAGAATCAGTTTTTACGCGCCTCAAATAAAAAATAACATGAACCAACAACTTTTAATTGCCATAGCTTGTTTAATTGCTTATCTATTGGGCGCTGTACCTAATAGTGTTTGGATTGGTAAAGCCTTTTTTGGGGTTGATGTGCGTGAACACGGAAGTGGAAATGCGGGTGCAACCAATACTTTACGTGTGCTAGGTAAGCCTGCTGGATTTACAGTTTTGTTTCTCGATTTATTGAAAGGATTTATAGCAGCAAGTTTGGTTTTTTGGCCCGGATTGATTTTGAATACAAACCACATGATGGAATACAAAATGTTGTTTGGCGCTTTGGCCGTATTAGGTCACATTTACCCCGTTTTTGCTGGTTTTAGAGGTGGCAAAGGAATAGCAACAGTAATTGGTGTAGTGGCAGGAATGGATTGGATGTTGGCTTTAGCATGCTTTGTTACTTTTGTTGTTATTGTGGCCATAACCAAATACATATCAGTAGGTTCTATGTTATCAGGTTTAATTAGTCCGCTTTATGCTGGGTTGATACACCATTGGGAGGAAAAAAATTTAGTGTACTTTTGTATGGTTGTTGGCGTGTTGGTTGTATACACCCATCGAAGCAATATTAAACGATTAAGAAAAGGGGAAGAAAGCCGCTTTTCTTTGGCCAAAAAACCTACGCAGGTAAAAAGTTAGTGCATTATGAGAGAGTTTTTAATTGAAGAAGAATTAGCCGAAGTATTGGACGAAGTTACCGACCGTCAGAAGTTAGTTTTACATAATGACGATATCAATACTTTCGATCATGTAATTGATTGTTTGGTGCGTATTTGCAAACACGATGAGTTGCAAGCAGAACAATGTGCTTTGTTGGTTCACACCAAGGGTAAAGCCACGGTTAAAACAGGTGCTCGTGGCGATTTAATAGCCATGTGCCAGGCTTTACTTGATGAAGGTTTAAACGCAACAATTGGCGATTAATTAACCTTCTTTCATTTGTATAATTATTGAAGATTTTAGGTTTTAAAACAAAACACATGTTAAAGAAAGTTGTAAAAAATGCCGAAGAGGCAATTATAGACATTACAGATGGAGCAACCATTATGCTTGGAGGATTCGGCTTGTGTGGTATTCCGGAGAATAGTATTGCGGCATTGGTTAATAAAGGCGTAAAAAATCTAACCTGTATAAGTAACAATGCTGGGGTTGATGATTTCGGAATTGGATTGATGCTTAAAACGCGTCAAGTAAAAAAAATGATTGCTTCTTATGTTGGCGAAAATGCGGAGTTCGAAAGGCAGTTGTTAAGTGGTGAGCTAGAAGTGGAGTTAATCCCTCAGGGGACCTTGGCAACACGTTGCATGGCAGCAGGCTATGGAATTCCTGCCATATATACTCCTGCAGGAGTTGGTACAGAAGTAGCCGAAGGCAAAGAAACACGTGAGTTTGATGGTAAAACCTATTTAATGGAACATGCCTTTAAAAGCGATTTTGCAATAGTTAAAGCTTGGAAGGGCGATACACACGGAAATTTAATTTTCCGCGCTACCTCGCGTAATTTTAATCCGTTAATGGCAATGGCCGGTAAAATCACCATCGTAGAGGTGGAGGAGTTGGTTCAACCTGGAGAGTTAGATCCTGATATGATTCATACTCCTGGTATTTATGTAAATCGAATTTTTAAAGGTGTTAATTACGAAAAACGCATTGAGCAAGTTACCGTAACTAAACGATAAACATTAACACACAAAAACATGCTGGATAAATTTGGTATAGCGAAACGTATCGCAAAAGAATTACAAGATGGTTACTATGTAAACTTAGGTATTGGTATACCTACATTAGTAGCCAATTATGTACCTCATGGTATCGAGGTAATCTTGCAATCAGAAAATGGATTGTTGGGTATTGGTCCTTTTCCTTTTGAAGAAGATGTAGATGCCGATTTAATTAATGCAGGCAAACAAACTGTTACTACCACAAAAGGTTCAAGCTTTTTTGATAGTGCCATGAGTTTCGGGATGATCCGAAGCGGACGTGTAGATTTAACCGTGTTAGGCGCAATGGAAGTTGCAGATAACGGAGATATTGCCAACTGGAAAATTCCAGGTAAAATGGTTAAAGGAATGGGTGGTGCTATGGATTTGGTAGCCAGTGCGAAAAATATTATTGTAGCCATGCAACACGTAAACAAAGCAGGCGAAAGTAAATTACTAAATAAATGCAGTTTACCCATTACTGGTTTAGGTTGCGTAAAAAAAGTAGTTACCGAGTTAGGGGTGTTTGATATTACAGCAGAAGGGTTTAAATGTATTGAATACGCTCCGGGTGTCGGTTTAGATTACATCAAAGAAAAGACGTTAGGCCGCTTGGTTATTGCCGATGATGTGAAAGAAATGAGCATTGATTAGAAAGTATTAATGATCAAAATCTCAGTTTTTTTTGTATCCATCAGCCTATAAACACGTAGACGAAAATACTTTAAAATCTGAAAACTATCATTTTGGATTCTGCTTAGCATGCTTATTTTCGCACCACATAAAAAATTATACAATTTAATTAATCACAATATACAACATGACAAAAGTATCAGTTATCGGAGCAGGTGCAGTTGGTGCTACAACTGCTGATGTTATTGCTTACCGCGAGTTAGCAGACGAAGTAGTTTTATTAGACGTAAAAGAAGGTTTTGCAGAAGGTAAAGCGTTAGATATTTACCAAACCACTTCTTTATTAGGCATGAAAACCCGCGTTAGCGGTACCACAAACGATTACAGCAAAACAGCTAATTCAGATGTGGTGGTTATTACTTCAGGTATTCCTCGTAAACCGGGTATGACTCGTGAAGAGTTAATCGGCACAAATGCTAATATCGTTAAAACCGTTACTGAAAACGTGTTGAAACACTCTCCAAATGCAATTATAGTAGTGGTATCAAACCCAATGGATACCATGACTTACCTTGCACTAAAAGCAAGTGGTATACCTAAAAATCGCATCATTGGTATGGGTGGTTTATTGGATAGCGCTCGTTTTAAAGGATATTTGGGTTTAGCTCTAAACCAACCAACTGCAGATATTCAAGGAACAGTAATTGGTGGCCATGGCGATACTACCATGATTCCTTTAACTCGTTTAGCCACGTTAAACGGTGTGTCGGTTTCAAACCAATTAAGCGCTGATCAATTAAAAGAAATAAGTGATGCAACGATGGTTGGTGGTGCTACCTTAACTAAATTACTAGGCACCTCTGCTTGGTATGCTCCAGGTGCTGCAAGTGCCTTTTTGGTAGAGAGTATTGTGCGCGATCAAAAACGTGTAATGCCTTGCTGTGTATACCTAGATGGCGAATACGGTCAAAAAGATATTTGCCTTGGAGTACCTGTTACTGTTGGTAAAAATGGTTGGGAAGCAATCGTTGATTACAACCTAAATGATGCTGAAAAAGCAGAATTTGCTAAAAG
>JBILPP010000016.1:0-12694 GCA_044373765.1 Bacteroidia bacterium | reverse complement strand
CTTACGCTGCTTGATGCAACAACCATGGCAGAAGTTAAAAATCAACGTGCAATAGTAGGCCTACTTAAAAATAAAAGTGAACCAATTATTCATGACAATATTTTGTATAATCCCGCTTTTATAGATTTTTTCCATAAAACCATGTTGGTATTTGCTGAGTTTGCTGCAGGCACGCATCCGATTGCATCAAATGGTTTTATGTATGTAGTTGATGAGCGTTGTAAAACACCAGAAAAACCTGATCAAAAAGACATTATAGGCTCTTTTGAAGTAATAGCAGGTGTGGTACTTAAAGATACATACGTAGCCAATACCAATTATCATTTTATTAGTGAAGACGGTTTGTTTCAATTACCCGCACAGATAGAACGTGTTTTATTTATGGCATTGGTGTAAGTTGCGTTATGGCATTATTTACTTATTTAGACATAGTTGACCTTTGGTTTAAGATACAAGAACGTGGAGCTGCATATGCTGCTAAAAAACTGGTTAGCAACAATGAAACAAGGATTAAAAGCACCTGGAATGAAGATGATTTACCAGGAAGCAATTGGTGGCAAGTTGATGCAGTTCGCGAACGTTGGAATGAACTAATAACTGGAAATAAAACTAAAATTTATCCTGACTATGTAACTGAAAAATGGCTTGCCAATGCTTCCAACCTAAATATGCTTAGTATAGGATGCGGAACAGGTCAACGCGAATTGGAGTTTGCCATTTACCCAAATTTTGCAAATATTGACGCCTTTGATATTGCACCCAAAGCCATCGAAGATGCAAATAAAACAGCTGTTGAGCGAGGAATAAACAATTGTAATTTTTTTGTAGGTGATGTGTATAATGACCAATGGCCAATTGAACATTATGATGTTGTGTTGTTCCACTCCTCATTACATCATTTTAAAAACATAAATGCCATTTTGCAAAAAGTACTTTATACCCTTAAACCAAATGGGTTACTAATATTAAATGAGTATGTTGGTGCAAACCGTTTTCAATTTCCCTTATCGCGAAAAAAAATTGTGGAGCAGATTTATCAAACAGCAGTTCCTTCACAATTTAAAACCCGTAAAAATTCATCCATCATAAAAAACAAGGTCTACTTCCCAGGGTTATTGCGTATGGTCATTTCCGACCCTTCAGAGGCCGTTGAATCTGAAACTATTTTGCCAATAATGGAAAGTAATTTTAAAATACTTGAACAGAAAAACTACGGAGGAAACTTGCTCACTTTTATTCTAAAAGACATTGCGCATCATTTTAACAAACCCGAAGCACAAGATACTTTACAAAAGCTGTTTAAACTAGAAGATGAACTAATTAAGAAAGAACAACAAAGTGATTTTGTATTTGCTGTGTATCAAAAAAAGTAAGAACCACTACAATTTAGCAGCAACTACACCCACTGTTTTATACGATTTTACTTCACCTTTAAGATTAAATATTTCGAAATAAAACACATACAAACCGACAGGTGCTTTTTGTCCATTATCCGCTGTGCCATCCCAAGTATAGGTGCCGCTTGTGCCTAAAATATTATTTTTAAAAAGTTGTTTCACTTCCTTTCCTGCGGCATTAAAAACAGTAAGCGTTCCTGTATAACCATATTCACTTAACAAATAATTGATATTCATCACGTCTTCAAAACCATCTCCATCAGGCGAAATGCTTTTGGGTTGCAGCTCCATTACACTTTCGGCACGATCGGTTTTTAAATATTGCGAGTTTTTATATGTAGGTGTAGCATAACCATTGCTTGCAGCTGCTGATGTCCAATTGGTTCTTTCATTTGCTGGGCGTGCGGCATCAATCCGCTCTATACTCACACCATCTTTGTCATCTAACAACGGCACATGCATTTTATCGTCATAAATCCATTCATCCAAAACAATTCCCTGTGTATTTATTAAAACTATATTTCCAGCATCATCATTCATACTTGGAGTGTTAGCCCTTACTATTTGCTCAGGAAACATGCAAAAATATTGTTGTTGCAAAAGTTCGGGGTCAGAAGTAACCACAACGTGCGCGTTCGGATTAATTGTAAATCCTGCAGGGGCAATATTTTCTATTTGGTCAATATTTCCTAGCTCATCGCGTTTGGCTAACAATAAGTCCTTAACATCTAATAACTTGTTACTGCTATTATATAGTTCAACAAAATCTACTCCACCACTGCGCGGGTTGAACAATACTTCATTTATAAGGAGTTGATTGCTATCAGCTAAATAAGCTAGTCCAAATTCTGCACTTCGGTAATCTTCGATAAAATTACCCGCACAATCTTTAACACTATCAATTAACAACTGATAAACTTTATCGCGCTCAAATACAGTGTTAAATTCTAAAACAGTACTGCCATAAAATGGCTTATTTCCGACTACACTTAGCGGATTAAAAGTAGTGTTAACCAAGAAACGGTTATTTAAAAATGAAGTAGAATCCATGGCTTCATTAAAAAATAATTCTACCTTATTATTATCACGCGCATAAACACGCAATAACTTTGGTGGCGTATCGTCTACATTAAATCCCTTTACACTGTTTTGTTTTGATGGAGTTCCACCAAGCGGATTTATACTTGCTTTCCAATTATTTAAACCACAAGGATTGTTTACATCAACCAATTCTAAACTCCAACCACCATTAAGTTTTAATGCATCGGTAAACCAAGCTGATGTATAATTTACATGATGAATAACTTGTCCAAAATCGTTGAATAAAGTTAACGCATCTGCATCATTGCCTAAAGATGGAAAACCTGATACACGCAGCACATTTACATCAAAAGGCAATGCGTGACTAGATGATGTAATGGTGATAAAACTATCAGGCAACAATAAAAAATCAGGCAATGTTGCTTTACTTGAACCATCACCCAGCACCCAGTTTTTTAAATTTATAATTTTATTGCTTCTATTATACAACTCTACATACTCTGCATTGGGTAGTCGTTTAACCGGATCGGGATCGGCCATGATTTCTGTAATCAGCACATCATAATTTTGGGCAGTATCGGGAACAACGTAATCAAACACGAATTGTAATGATGTATCGTTACTGCTGCAATCCATAATATTAGTAAGTGTTACCGTGTATTGTGTTTTGTTGGCAAATGCATTTTGTATAGTGATGAGCAGAGTATCTAAACCAATAACTTGTATAATATTTATGTTGATATTTGGTGAAAATACAACACCAATTAAACCAACAGATGTCGTGTCTAATGCTTCTGTAAAATGTATGCGAATGGTTTTGTCATCAACCAAAGTAAATGTGCTAATACTTGGTGGCAGTATATCCGTCAACTTATTCCAAACAGAATTAATAGCACCAGGTGTTCCTCCATCTAAAGCTAGTGATGAGGTATAGTTTTGTTTTCCTTTACACAATTGCTTTGGACTTTTAAGCTCAATGGTCCAACCGCCATCATCTTTAATTGCATCTTCGTACCAACTTAAATCATAACTCAATTGATGCATGGTTTGCGCATTGTTGTCTTTTAAAATAATGTTATCGCTGCTGTTATTTAATGAAGGAAAATTACTTACCCCAATGGTATTGCCATACACATTAAATAACGGCACATTTGCGGTTGCACAGACGGTTACAAATCTATCTATACCTAAAATAAAATCGGGTAAAGTAGCGGTACTCGAGCCATCACTTAACGTAAATCCTTTTAAGTTTAACGCTATACCCGAGTTGTTGTAAAGCTCAATAAATTCTTGCTCGGGCAACGACATTGGCGGTGATGGATCAGGAAAAAATTCGCTTATTAACACATCATATAATTCAGGAGTATAAAAGAAAAATGGTTGTGAAGACAAGAAAATAGTATTTCCCTCAACATCTTTAATACCAGTAATATCTAACATATAATTTCGCTTTGAAACAAATTTTTGCGTGAAACTGATTTGTACCAATCGTGCACTTATGTGTTGTATTTGTGTTGGATTTAAATTACCTGGTTGCAACAAATAATTATTAGTTTGAATAGCAGAAACACTATCAACTGCCTCATTAAAATAAATCAAAATGCTATTATTGCTTTGAACCGTTATGCTATCCACTATAGGTGGAATGATATCGTAGATCGGCTCGCTTGCACTTACATCATCCAAATAAAAATTTTGGCTGTTACCTGCAGTATATCTCATCCACCAACCCAAATACTTACAATTGGTGTGTTCATTATCAAAGGCGGTGCCTTCCAACACAAAATTGTTGCCACCAAGCGTATCACTCCAAAGTTGCCAATTTCCCAAGTGATCTCGAAAAACTTTTACTCGCACTAAGTTATTGGTTTTACTTACGGTAGATGCCCTGCCCGCAATAAGCCTAACACGTGTATTTTCAGTTTGCTTATAAAATGTTATGCTATCTGTGGTTCCCGTTACTCCTCCCAACTGCACGTAATACCCATTAACAGGACCTTCTAAATTTGAGGTATCACTCATTACATAAAACCGAGAGAAATTTTGTGTACTAGGACTTAATGCAAAACGGGTATAAAATTGCCAAGTTACACTGTCTGTTTGCACATGGGAAGTAGCTATATAAGCATCACTAGAATTGGTACCTTTTAAACGTAATTGCCCCGAGGTTACCTGAAAAATGCTGTCATCGCCTACCCAATTTGGATTTTGAGTAAAGTTTCCATCAGTAAAGTTATCAGCAACTTGGGCGTTACTTAAACCATAACTAGCTAACAAAAGCAACGTTAAACAAATTTGTTTCATCATAGGAATATAAAAGTATATAAAAATTATTGAAACTCGCAAACGCACCATATTAAATTGTTAATTTAGCAGCCAATATGGATGAAGCAAATTTTGAATTAGATGAGGCCACAAAAATGAAGTGGTATAAAATTGTATTTCAATTAAAAAAGCAGTTTGGTAAGAAACCCGATATGAATGGTCTTTTATTTTTAATTGGTATGAGGGAAAAAGGTACGTCTAGTGTATTAGGTAAGGATGAAAGAATGGACCTATTTCACATTGCTACCTGTAAACTATTAAGTTATGATGGATATTATAAATTTACACACACTGATGAAGACGGTTGGCCACATTATAATTTGGTAAAGAAACCAGCTTTCACCGATTTAATGAGTCAGGAAATGTTACTACGAAAACTGGTAGTTGCTTATTTTGATGAAAACGAACTATACGAAGATTGATATGCTTAAGTGTAAGTTATATATTAGATGAATATTTAGGTAAGAAAATTATGAGAAAAAGCGGATTGATAATAGGTTTGGTAATTGTTTTTATGATAGTTATTTCTGCGACTACAAAACAACCTGAACCCAAACCCAAATACGTTGAAATTATTACTAAGTTTGGTGTAATGAAAGTGCTTTTGTATGATGATACCCCTTTGCACCGAGATAATTTTTTAAAGTGGATACGAGCCGGATTTTATGATAGCTTAACTTTTCATATGGTTACACCTGAGGGCACGGCTCAAGGCGGTGATATTAAATCTAAATACGCAACAGAGGACAGTGTAATTGGTGATAGTGATTTTGGCTATAGAATTCCGGCAGAATTTAGGCCACATCATTTTCATAAATACGGTGCGTTATCTGCTGCCAGAGATATCAACCCAGAGTTTGCATCTCACCCAACACAGTTTTTTTTAGTACGCGGTACAAATTACAACATCAAAGACTTGCAAAAAATGGAGGGTTACAAAAACCAAATGATTCGTACAAATATTTTCTATACCTTAATGAATGCCGACTCCACCAAAAAACGTGTTGCTGATTTTGGCATGCGAGGAGATAAGGAAGGCTTAAGAGCTTATACCAAAACTTTTCAAATCATAACCGACTCTATTTTTGCTATGCGGGCACCATTTACTTTTACTACCGAACAATTAAGAACTTACAATACAATTGGCGGTGTTCCACCACTTGATAGTGGATACACGGTATTTGGTGAGGTGGTATCAGGTTTGCACATTATTGATTCTATTTGCAATCAACCAACCGCAAAAAATAAACGTCCGATTAAGGACATAAGGATGAAAATTAGAGAAGTGAAGAATTAATGTTAAGGAAGCACGTCATACACTTTATTTTTTTGTTGCTAACGTTTGCTGTAAATGCACAGCAAACTATGGTTACTGGTCGTGTTATCGAGAAAGGAACAAATGAAGCCATCCCCTTTGCTAGTGTAGCTTTTAAAGGAACAACAGTTGGAACAACCACCGATTTTGAAGGGAATTTCAGTGTACACACCGCTAAACAAGTTGATTCGCTTGTAGCCTCATTTATGGGTTATAAAACGGTTGTTGTAAAAATAAAAGCAGCCCAAAAGCAACATATTATTATTCAACTTGAAGAAAATGTGCAACTAATGAATGAAGCAGTTATAAGGGTAAAAGTTAACCCAGCTTTGCGCATAATTAACCAAGCTGTAGCCAACCGCAAAATAAATGATTACAGCCTACTTAAAAGTTACGAATACGATTGTTACAACAAAACCGATGTATCGATGAATAACATATCGGACAAGCTTAAAAAAAATAAATTATTACAGCCTTTAAAAGAATTATTTGATACCACCAACCAAATGAAAAATGAGGATGGAATATCGATACTTCCTATTTTTATTAGCGAAACAAAATCCAAATATTATTACCATGCTATTCCTTCCAAAAGTAAGGAAGTACTGATGGCAAATAACATCATGGGATTTGGCATTAATGAAGGAAGTTACATTGTGGATATGCTTGGAACAAGTTTGTTGCAATTTAACTTCAATGAAAATTGGATGCGCTTTTTAGGTAAAGATTTTATTTCGCCTATCTCATCAAACTGTCACAACTATTATTATTACACCCTAAGGGATTCTGTTGATATTGACGGGGTAAAATGCTACGAAATAAAACTACAACTTAAACGTGAATCTGATTTGGGTTTTATAGGTACCATTTGGATTACCGATGCTACTTATGCCATACGCAGAATAGTGGTCGAAATTTCACCAAATGCAAATCTGAATTTTATTGCACGTTTAAAAATTCAACAAGAACAATTACCAACTGAAACTGGACAATGGATTCCCACCAAAACCCGCGCAATTGTTGAGCTTTCAAGAATTACAGAAAATACCAGTGGTTTTGTAGCCAAGATGTATCGGGCCAATTCAAACATTGTTGTTAATCAACCCAAACCTGATAAATTTTTTGATGTAGCTGTAGAAAGACTTAGTGAAGACATTACGAGAGACACCAATTATTGGAACAACAATAGACCCGAAAAATTTACTACTACCGAACAACACATGTATAAAATGATTGACTCGGTAAAAAACCTACCCATTGTGCATACCTACACCGAAATTATTCAATTAATTACAGAAGGTTATTACCGCACACCTAAAGTAGATTTTGGCCCCTACGGTTACTTATTAAACTACAACCAAGTAGAGGGATTTAGAACACGGGTAGGGTTTAAAACCAATCAGTTTTTTTCACGTAATTGGTATTACAGAGGTTATGTTGCTTACGGTTTTGAAGATAAACAGTGGAAGTATGGATTAGGTATTGAAACCATCTTAGATCATAAAAAATGGTCGACTATAGGCATACACTATAAAAACGATAATGATATTTTAGGCGTTACAGATCCTTCATCGGCACCCATGATAAGTTTTGGCGCAGGCAATAACCCAGTTTTTGGCGCGCTTAACATGGTCTCAACCCTATCTCGCATTAACCGTACTATTGATTACCGATTGGTGTATTTAAAACAATTAAATAGCGATTTTACCATACGACTTAGCGCGCAAAATACCTACTTTAAACCTTTAGGTACGTTTAAATTTGCTTATTTGATTGATGAAAACAAACCAGCGAGTAACGGTAACATTAGAGAAACATTTACTTACACAGCAGCTACCGTTGATTTTAGATTTGCATACAAAGAAGTTTTAATGAGTAAAGGAAACTACCGCATACGCGTTAAATTGGCCAAAGCCCCGGTTGCCACGCTTTCTTATACAAGAGGATTTAAAGGCATAGCTGATGGTGATTTTAACTTCGATAAAATTCAGCTTAACCTAAACCAACACATTACCACAGGCATTTTAGGCAATGCCGATTTTAGTGTTACTGCGGGTAAAATATTTGGCCGTTTACCATATCCGTTGCTCGAGGTAATGAGAGGTAATTCAACCATTATTGCAGCCGACAATAATTTTAACTTAATGAATTTGTACGAATTTGTTGCCGATGAGTATGTTCATTTTTGGTACGTACAGCATTTTGAAGGGCTATTTTTTAACCGCATACCGTTACTAAAAAAATGGAAGTTGCGCAACTATGCTTTAATAAAAGGAGCCTACGGAAAGTTAAGTGAGACCAATAAAAACATACTGCCCACTACAAATACTTATGGTGTAAACTACTTACCCATTAATGAGTTTAAAAGCAATGTACCATATGCAGAAGTAGGCTATGGAGTTGAAAACTTATTTAGGTTTGTTACGTTGGGCATGGTACATAGGTTAACTTACCTAAACAATACCGATGTAAGAAAATGGGGCATTAACTTGGGGTTGGTCTTTAATTTTTAAGCTTCTAGCATCGCATCCCAATAAGCTTTGCCATAAGCAACTAGGATTTCACTGCCTGCTTTTATATTGCGTGATGCTAAAATAAACGCCCTGCCTTTAGCTATTTTATAATGCGCGTTGTTACGCAAACCTTTTACACGGCCCATACCTGCAGCATCATTTGCGTAGCGACCCAATGCCCACAAACAATTTTCTGCATCAATACAATTCTTATCGTTTATGTGAAAATAATACGCACCTTTTTCTTTTCCTTTCTTATTTTCATTCCGCTCCTGGCATTGTTTCCAAGTTAAGCGCTCACCCTCGTATTCGGTTATTATCTCGCCTTTTTTTAAATCTTTTGCAACAAATAAACCCTTGCCTGCTTTGGGTATGGTTGATTTTTTAACGTATAGCATAAACAGTTGCGAAGATGCACTATTTAAAAATAAAGTAAATCAATTTTTTTTTCTGCTAATTGTTGATAGTTATCCCTTTTACTTCATCATAAAGTTTGCTTCTTTTACAACTGTAAAATAAAACAATATGGATATCGTATCATACAATGTAAATGGCATTCGTGCTGCAATAGGTAAAGGACTTTTAAATTGGATGGAAAGTCGTAAGGCCGATGTATATTGTTTTCAGGAAACCAAAGCAGAAAAAAGCCAGGTTGATTTAAGCGCGTTTGAACTTTTTGGTTACAACAGTTATTGGTTTAGTGCACAAAAAAAAGGCTATAGTGGCGTAGCCATTTTTACCAAACATAAACCTAAAAATGTAGTGTATGGGTTTGGCAACGATACCTACGATGCAGAAGGCAGAATAATACAAGTAGATTTTGATGATTTAAGTGTAATAAGTGTTTACATCCCGTCTGGAACAACAGGAGATGAACGCCAAGGATACAAAATGCAATGGTTAGATTTTTTTAATGCCCACATAAATAAAGTTATCCAAGAACAACCCAACCTAGTGGTTTGTGGTGATTACAATATTTGTCATCAACCCATAGATATACATGACCCAATTAGCAACAAAAACAGCAGTGGTTTTTTACCAGAAGAACGCGGTTGGTTAAGTAGTTTTATTGATGGAGGATTTATAGATAGTTTCCGCCATTTTAACAAAGCACCACATCAATACAGTTGGTGGACATACCGCGCTAATGCACGTGCAAATAATAAAGGTTGGCGTATTGATTATTGCATGGCTTTTTCTACTCTTGAACACCGCCTATTAGATGCGGGCATTCATCCTGATGTAGTGCATTCTGACCATTGCCCGGTTTGGGTAAAACTAAAGTAGCAGGTTACTGAATATTGGTAACAAATAATATGTTACCCTCTTGCCTTACAAAATACTGTTTTAGTGCACGTCTTGCTGCACCTTCAATTGGTGTGCCCGTAGCAGGGTCAAACTTACTGTTGCAGCAACTTTTCCAATAAGGGTCGTATTGTCCGCACCGGTAAAATGAGCTGGTGCTATCCATGCTAATATAGCTGCAAACTTCTGTTGGATTATTGGGGCAAGTTCTATCAAACGCCACGTACTCGTTATAAATGGTACGGTAAATAATTATACCCTTGTTACCGCCTGGCTCATAAACAAAACCTTGCGGTATAGTTAATGGCGCATAAGATGGTAAACTTAAATTAATATTTAAATAGACCTGTATTGGGGTAAAAAAATCCTGATTATTTAAGTTGTTATCTTTGCAACCTTGGTTGGTAAAAAGCAACAACAACATAATGCATGTTAGTTTATTCATAAGTGTAAAAGCCTTTACCTGTTTTACGTCCATGATGTCCGGCATCTACTTTTTGCTGCTGTATGCGGCTTGGTCTAAACTTTCCATCTTGATGAAACAAATTGTAAATAGATGTTGTAACAGAGAAATTGGTATCTACACCAATTAAATCCATCAACTTGAATGGACCCATTTTAAACCCGCTACTTTCCATCAAAGCATCAATGGTTTCAAAATCTGCAATACGCTCCTCTGCAATTTTTAAACCCTCTACATAATAATGACGTGCCACACGATTTACAATAAAACCAGGAGCATCGGCTGCCATAACGCATGTTTTGCCCATGCCTTCAATTAATTGTTTGCATTGATTTGCAATAGCTAAATCTGTTTCAACACCACAAATAATTTCTACCAGTTTCATTACAGGTGCCGGGTTAAAAAAGTGTATCCCTAAAAACCGTTTGGGGTTAGGCACTCTAGCTGCAATTTGGGTTACAGGTATACTTGATGTATTGGTGGCTAAAATGGTATCAATACTATTTATGGCTGCCACCTCATTAAAAAATTGCTGTTTTATGTCTAATCGTTCCACAATAGCTTCAATAATTAAATCAGCTTTAAGTTGTGTTACTTGATTTGTATATTGAATACGGGAAATAATTTCTGCTTTTTTATCGCTGCTTATTTTTTGTTTTTGCACCAACGATTCCAGGCTTTTTTCTATGCCTAACTTGGCTTTTGTAAGCATGTTTTCATTTACATCAAACAAGGTGGTTTGATAACCGTAAGTGGCCGCTACTTGTGCAATTCCAGCACCCATCGTTCCGGCACCAGCAATACCAATGGTTTTAATTTCCATGCATCAAATATACAGTTTTAAAGTTTGTGTTGAGATTTATACCTTTGGAGCATGATAATATACAACGTAACCATAAACATAGAAAACGATGTTCAAGATACTTGGGTAAATTGGATGAAAGAAACGCACATACCACTGGTAATGGCTACAGGGTTTTTCACTACGTTTAGTTTTAATAAATTATTGAGCAGACAAGAAGATGAAACAGGAACAACCTACGTAATACAATATACCGCGCCTAGCATGCAACATTACGAAGAATATCAGGCCAACCATGCACCAGCCTTACAGGCTGAAACCAAGCGTTTGTTTGAAGGAAAATTTGTGGCATTTAGGACTTTAATGGAGAAGGCTTAATGAAGAGTCTTTACTCTTCGTCTTTTTTCTTAATCTCGTTAAACAATTGCTCCATTTTAAATACGTAATCCAAACTGTCGTCAATTAAAAACTGAAGCTCGGGAATAACGCGCACTTGTTTACGAATACGTGTGGCTAACTCACGCCTAATAGGTACTTTTTGTAAATCAACTACGCGCAAAAGTTCCTCTTTATTTTTTTCGTTAAAAAAGCTTAAGTACACTTTGGCAAAGCTTAAATCGGGCGACACCGTAACATTGCTAATGGTAATAAAAGCATTGTTAAACATTTCAGAACGGTTTTGTGTAAATACATCTGCCAATTCTTTTTGTATTAATCTCCCGAATTTTTCTTGTCTGATACTCATGCTGCAAATATGCGCAATTTATGGCTGCAATAAAAATGCTTAACGCTACAGGGTTTTATTCAGCCTATAACTCAAATACACCGAGTAACTGAACTCCATCAAGCTATTGCGCACATCGTAATATGGCTCAAACCTAACGTTTAGGGATAAATCAGGAGCCACTTTTTTACTGTAAATAAACCTCATAAACAACAACTCACGCATTTTTTCGGTATATCCGGGCTTATCCAACGAAACCGATTGGTAAAGGGTTGTTCCCCTATCGGCAATAAAACCATTGCCCAACCAATAAGTAGGGTTGATGCTAAAACCATTTTTTGCCACAAATACGTGGGCCAAAAATCCGTTTCCATTGCGGTAAGGATAAAATCCACTGTTGGTATTTTCTTGGTATAAAACAGCGTAAGCTTCCGTTTTAAAACTATAGTTATTGGGGGTGATGAACTGATACGATAAACCAGCTGTCCCATTAAACTGCATCAACATGTTGGATGTATCTTTATCAATTTGTCCGCCACGGTGGTGTGCAGTAAATTGTAAAATTGGTTTGATTAAATGATGAGTTTGGGTTACAGCTACATCAATTCCATTTGGGTTGAGTGCTCTTGTTTCGTTTGTTTTGGTTTGATACAACACCAGGTGTGTATTTATGCCAGCAGTGAATTGCTCTTTATGTGGTGAACCTCTATCAATAAAACGTTCCCAATTAATCCAGGTATCGAGCCAAATTTTTTTGTTGCTTAGTTTAAACTGTGCACCGTTTTCAATGCGTTTTAAAACTGCCGAAT
>JBILPP010000211.1:0-3754 GCA_044373765.1 Bacteroidia bacterium | reverse complement strand
TTACACCTGCTAAAATGGTTCCGTCAAGCACTGGCGTAATCACCTTGTCACCTATAACAAAAAACACATTCATGGTTCCACTTTCTTCAATATACTTGTGCTCACGCCCATCAGTCCAAATAATTTGGTCAAATCCCTTTTTATTTGCTTCATAGGTAGGTAGCATACTTATACCATAGTTTCCTGCGGCTTTAGTAGCACCAACCCCTCCATCAAATGCCCGTACATACTTTTCCTCAACCACAACTCGTATGGGTTTCGGGTAATACGCATTTACTGGGCAAGTAAAAATTACAAACTTAAAATGTTTAGCTGGTCTAACCCCCACAAACTCATCTGTTGCAAACATATATGGTCTGATGTATAATGAACTACCAGACTTTGTTGGAATCCAATCACTGTCAATTGCAATTAACTGTTTTAAACCTTCCATAAAAATTTCTTCTGGCAATTCGGCCATTGCCATTCTATTTGCACTTTGGTTTAAGCGCTTTATATTGTCTTTTGGTCTAAATAACTGAGCTTCACCATTGGTATTTTTATAGGCTTTCATTCCTTCAAAAATCGCTTGCCCATAATGTAATGCAAATGTAGATGGAGATAAACTCATTGGCCCGAAAGGTAAAATTTCCGGGTTAATCCACTTTCCATCTTCATAATCAACTACAAACATGTGATCGCTGAACACTGTACCAAACTGAATGTTATTAAAATCGCAGGTATTAATTCGGCTATGTGTAGTTTTGGTTATTTTTATTGAAATTGCCATTGTTTTTATTTTAAATATGACCAACGAAATTGAAAATATTATCGACTTATTTGATGAGTTGTATGTGTTTGAAACAAAGGATGAGCTTGCCGCAAAAGAAAAATCTGATGTTGTTGCCAAGTCAATGGAGACTGTTTCCATAGAGCAAGTTGATGAGAAGAAATCAACTGTTCCTGAAATAGAACCTCCTGTTAATATCCATGTGCCAACAATACAAAACGATTCTTTAGTAGAAACCCAACCAAAATTACCATCACCTCAAAAAGAGCCTTTAGTTCAAATACCGTTGAATTATTCGGGTGCAAACAAAAGGCTTATTGCCATTATATACAATGATATAATTAATGATAGCCGAGAAAATGTTGGAATGCTGAGTGATTTAATAACTAAAGGTCTCAAATTCAGCATGGATGATGTGGCTGTTATTAGATTGTCAAAAAACCAAAATTATTCAATTGAGCAAATTTTGGAGCAATTAAAGCCAAAACATACCATCATATTTGGAGCTCCCGATGGATTTCAACACCAATTGGTCCATCAAATTGTTGAAATAAATTCGAACCAAGTTTTAGTTACTGATTTTGTGCACTTGTATCTTAATAATAATGAATACAAGGGGCAATTATGGACATCGATTAAAACACTTTTTGCATTATAAATATGAGGTTAGTTTTTGCTACACACAACAAAAATAAGGCTGCTGAAATTCAGAAAATGGTAAATGAACCTTACGAGGTAATTACCTTAACTGATTTAAACATACTTGATGAGATTCCAGAAACAGGAGCAAATTTACAGGCGAATGCACTAATTAAGGCACGTTATGTGCACCAAATGTTGGGTTACAATTGTTTTGCTGATGATACCGGACTTGAAGTGGATGCTTTAAATGGCGAACCGGGAGTGTTCAGTGCAAGATATGCGGGTAATGCTAAAAACGACAATGCAAACATGGACTTGCTTTTACAAAAGTTAGCCAATCAATCAAATCGAAGTGCACGATTTGTTACTTGTATTTGTTTGTTTTGGATGGATGAAATGTATGTATTCGAAGGGGAGCTAAAAGGTAAAATTATTGATGCTAAAATTGGAACCAATGGTTTTGGTTATGATCCAATTTTTATGCCCGATGGCTATGACATAACACTAGCACAAATGGATATGTTTACCAAAAATCAGATCAGTCACAGAGGAAAAGCGTTTAAAAAAATGGCCGAATTCTTAATTGAAAATCAGCTTTAAATTAATTGATACGTTCTTTAGATTTTGAAGGATTAACGAATTCTTCAGGTATTAGCGGGCCATTTTCAACTTCTAAATCCTGGAGTTTGTGGTTAAACATGTAGATAGGTATTTGTGCTAAAATAAGCGCCAACGAACCTACTATGAGTAAAATTACTGTTGTTGAACTGTCTTGTATTAAAAAGGCGATTAATACAAATACTACGTTAGCCAAATACATAATCATCGATACTTCTTTATGGCCTAATCCTATTTTTATCAAGGAATGATGTATATGATTTTTATCTGCTGTAAACGGAGATTGTTTCTTTAATACCCGCAATACAAAAACCCTCAATGTGTCGAATAATGGCACAATTAAAATAGCTACTGCAATACCAGGTGCCGATTTTATTTTATATAAATTAACTGCTTCGGGTGCATTAAATTGAATGAATTTGATAGCAAAAATGGATAGTAAGAAACCTATACACAAAGATCCTGCATCACCCATAAAAATTTTTGCAGGGTTGAAATTGAAAATTAGAAATCCCAATAATGATCCTGCTAAGCCAAATGCCAAAATACTCCAACCTATTTGATCTATAAAGTTAAACCATAGGCCAAATGTAACTGATGTTATAAATCCAATACCTCCAGCCAGGCCATCAACCCCATCAATTAAATTAAAGGAGTTGGTAACAACTATGATTGTAAATACGGTTAGTGCATAACTAGCCCATAGTGGAATAGATTCAATGCCAAACAAACCATAAAAGTTATTGATAAGAATTCCTTCTCCTGCAACGGTGATAATTGTAGCGATTATTTGGGCTGCAAGTTTCTTGTAAGGAGACAAAACAACAATGTCGTCTTTTAAACCAGAGAAAAATAATATAATAACGGCTGCTTGTAAATATTGTAATCGGGTGTCCATTCCTTGGGAAATTCCCCAAAGGCTTACAGCTATAGAAAAGCCAGCAATAATGGCCAGGCCGCCAAGTCGCGGAATTTTGTTGGTGTGCAATTTCCTGAAGTCAGGTTTATCGTACAACCCCTTAAGCTTGGCGACTGTAATGATGGATGGAATACCAAATATTACTACAAGCAGGGAGGTTAAAAATGCTAATATGATATTTTGCATGAACTGTTTAACGAATAAATTTAATGGTTATTACACCTCCGCAAAGTAAGGTAAAAATTATCAAATAGTTAAATTAGGATCATTTTAACTGGTTTAATTCTTCAAATTAAGGTGCCAAACGATTGTATTTCCAGCCATTTCCACTTTTAACAAACTCAAATCTGTCGTGTAAACGGCTGCTACGGCCTTGCCAAAACTCAATTAAGGTAGGTTCTACTTTAAACCCACCCCAATGTCCGGGTCTTTCAGGTGCTTTCTCATGCAATTTGTTTTCTACCGCAGAATAAATCTGCTCTAGCACATGCCTGCCTTCAATTACAGTACTTTGTGGCGAAGCGATGGCCCCAATTTGGCTACTTAATGGACGCGAATAAAAGTAATCGTCACTTTCCTGTTTTGATAATTTGCTTACTTTTCCTTCAATTCTAACCTGACGTTGCAATTCAAGCCAGCAAAAAACCAATGCCACGTTAGGGTTCTGTATAATTTGTTGCCCTTTGTGGCTATTGTAATTGGTAAAAAAACTAAACCCCGACTCATTAAACCCTTTTAATAAAACAACCCGTGCGCTTGGCGTATTGTCTTGTTTTACAGTGGCTAGGGTCATAGCGTTAGGTTCG
>JBILPP010000210.1:0-3756 GCA_044373765.1 Bacteroidia bacterium | reverse complement strand
TGTATATCAGCCAACATTTCTTTCACCAATCCCAATGATTGAGCAGAAGCTTGTTTGCAAATTTTTTGTGCAAAATTAAAGACGTTATCTGCTAGTTCTTCTGGTTTTACAACGTAGTTAATTAGGCCATATTTTAGCGCTTGGTCTGCCTTAAACACATTACCACTTAGCAGCATTTCGCGGGCGTTTTTTTCGCCAACTTTGCGCACTAAAAACACCATTACAATTGCAGGAACAAACCCAATCTTCACCTCTGTGTATCCGAAAGTACTATCTGGCGTAGCAAAGCTAAAGTCGCAGACACTTGCTAATCCGCACCCCCCTGCTAATGCTGGTCCGTTTACCTCAGAAATAACAACTTTATTGCTGTGGTATATAAACTGAAATAACTCCATTAAATGGCGTGAATCGGCTAGGTTATCTTCAAATGTATTGGTTTGTAATTGTTGTAAGTAAGCTAAATCCGCACCTGCACAAAATGCTTCACCACTGCCTTTAATTACAATTACTTTGCAATCATTGTCATTCTCTGCATTCATAAAAGCGAGTTTAATTTCGCTCACCAGTTGGTAGCTTAAAGCGTTTCGTTTGTCAGGGCGATTTAGGGTAATGTAACCCACTCTTTCCTTTACTTCGTATAGTACTAAATTACTCATGCACTACAATGATAATTGAAATGCGCCTGAATACAGCATATCGTGCACCGGAATATTTTGTTGTTTATAATAGTCTTTCATCTTTTGGGCCTGGTGCTTTTTTACGCTACCGCTTATTAGCACTTGTTTGGCTTTAATTTGTTTAAGCGCTTCAAGGTGTAGCATATTTCTAATAATTAATAAATCAATGTTTTGGGTTGATTGTAGATACTCATCACCACTTATTAATATTTGTTTTCCACTGCTAGCTATCACTTGCCAGTTTTTATCTAAGTCCACTGTATCTATATGTTGTAAGCCCATTTGCCAGATGTGTTGTTGCAAATGAAACCTGAATTTTTGTTTATCATTTCGCAGGGCTTTATCCAATATTAATTTAGCGGTGTTGCTTTGTACAACCTGTATGGCGTTGCTTTGGTTAATACTGTAAATAATTAGTTTTTTTTGATGGTGTTGAACAAGTTCATCAACCCCAATTAAAACCACAAAACACAATAGGGCCAACAAAGAAATTTGTAAGAGTTTTTGATGTTGATACATCAAATAAAAAATTAAACATAAAGACAGTACGTACAACAATATACTTTGTAAAATGCTTATTTGTATGCCATTCACGTAAGCGTAAGGAGCATCTTCAACCAACATTACCAATTTATTGGTAAACAATATGGTATGCTTAATGGCAATGCCCAGCCACGTTGCTAACCAAGTAACTTTAGATATTACCAACAACACAATGCACCCATATAAAATTGCTGTAGTTAAGGGGATAATAAGCAGGTTTGAAAATAAAAAACAATTCGGAAATTGGTGAAAGTATAAAATGCCTATCGGGCTTGTAGCAATTTGTGCTGCAACAGATACAGTACTTATTTTCCATACCTGATCAACAAACCAATTTGGTGCTATATACCAATTGTACATCATGGGTTGAATAAACACAATACCTAAAACGGCCATGTAGCTTAATTGAAATCCTACGTTTGCTAGCATGTTTGCATCAACAACCAAAAGCGTTAAACAAGATGCGGCCAAGGTGTTGTAAATATTACTCCTTCGGTTTAAAATTTGTGAAGTTATTATAAATGTAAACATAACTGTGGCGCGCAAAATACTGGGTGATAAACCACACAATACTGAATAAGCCCAGAGGCAAACTAGAATAATTAAACGTTTGGTAAGCAGCAGTTTTTTGTTTTTATCCATAAACCAAAGTAGCTTACTGATGATTAAAAAGATAATACCCACATGCATACCAGAAACGGCCAATACATGCAAGGTTCCTGTATTTGCGTAGGCACTCATTGTTTCTTCGTCTATCTCGTCATCAAAACCATATAACAAAGCTTGGGCAACACCAATTTCTGTAGGTGTTTTAATGTAGGTGTGTAACGCTTCTCTGAAATAACGCTGTATGGCGTATACCTTTTTATAAACAGGATTAGCTTGGTTAATTTGAGTATAAACCAGTTTTGCTTGTTTTAAATAGGTTTGATGGTGTATGTGGTTAAACGCTAAATATCTCTTATAATCAAACTCGTAAGGGTTTTTAGGTGGTGGAACTTCTCTTACATCATTGGCATTTAGCATTAGCACATCACCATAATTAGGCAAAGAAGTCAGCTCATTTTTGTTTATGTAAATTAATAAATTGCCCGTGGTTGTTATTAATTGGTTTGATGTATTGGTGCATTGTAAAACCTTTGCACGCATTTTGTAGGAATGCGATTTTTTTATAGGTTCTTCATCAACCCGTATTAAAAAGGTTTTTGCATTTGCTACATAACTAAAATGGCTATCATGAAACAAATTATTTTGATAGGTGTGAGCCAAAATACCAGCAAAATAAAACATAATTAATGCCGCAAAACCAGTAAACCAACGCTGCTGAAAGGCCCGAAAAGCTAGGGGTAAAACAAGAAACGCCAATAAAAAAAAACTGAAGTAGCACAAAGACAACCAATGGTTTATGGCGTAAAACATAGATGTGCCAACACCTGTGGCAAACGCCAATAATATGCGCACAATGGGTACCTTATGCCAAAAGGAATGTTGCATAGGTGGTTATACTGTTAAGGGTTATACGTTTAATGGAATACTAAAGTAAAACTTATGTGGAATATTTAAAAATAAAATATGGAAGAGGGTTGTTAAATTGCACCCACTAACAAACACATAAAATATGTACGCAACATTATTAACGGTGCACAACTTATTGCGCTGGGCAGTATTATTAGGTGGTTTATATGCCATTACAAAATCTGTTTTGGGTATTATGAACAAACGTGATTTTACCAAACAAGAAAACTTATCTCACGCTTTGTTTCTAGGCTTTTGCCACTTGCAATTACTTTTGGGGTTAATCTTATATTTTATTAGTCCTGCTGTTAATGATGCGCTTGCCAATGGCATGGGTGCAGCCATGAAAGATCCGGCAAAACGTTTTATTGCGGTAGAACATATCAGCACCATGATAATAGCTATTGTGTTGATTCAGGTAGGAAGAACACTGAGCAAAAAACAAACAGAAGCGATGGCCAAGCACAAAAAAGCAGTGGTATTTTTTAGTATTGGTTTAATATTGATACTATCTCGTATTCCTTGGAAAGCCGCTATGTGGCCGTTGTAATTCCAGGAAAAATATTTGGAAGGCGCGCAGCGAAGCTGCGCGCCTTTTTGTTGCTATAATATCAAGAAAAGTAATCTATTAAGGAGTTGTTCTAATGTTTGGCCAATCACCTTATTTGGGATTAGAGAGAAACTTATCGGTTTACAACAAACAGAATTACAGTGCGGGTTAACTTATTTACTTAATGCGGCCTTATATACCTCCAAGCAGCGCTTACGTGCGAAGGCATGATCAACAATGGGTTGTATTTGTTTTGGCGTACCGTACTCTGGCACCCATTTTTTTATGTATTGCAGTTGTTTATCGAATCTTTCTGTTTGTAATTGTGGGCTAAACACCCTGAAATAAGGAGCAGCATCTGTACCGCAACCTGCGGCCCACTGCCATCCACCATTGTTTGCACTTAAATCAAAATCTAATAATTTTTCAGCAAAGTAGGCCTCGCCCCATTGCCAATTAATTAATAAATGT
>JBILPP010000209.1:0-3761 GCA_044373765.1 Bacteroidia bacterium | reverse complement strand
ATCACACAATGCAGATTTAACAATTGTAAACACTTAAATGAGCCGGGGTGTGCTGTTAAAGAAGCCGTTGAAAATGGAAATATAAGACACGAACGTTTTGACAGTTACATGAACATCTTAACCAAAAAAGATTACTACGAATAATATGAAAGTGATTATTCAACGGGTTTCAGATGCCCTGGTTCGAGTAGATGGAAACATTACAGGTCAAATAAAAAATGGCATTTTACTTTTAGCAGGTTTTGAAGAGAGTGATAATAAAGATGATTTTGAATGGATAAGTAAAAAAATCGTAAACCTAAGAATATTTAATGACGACAATGGTGTAATGAACTTGAGTTGTATTGATAAGGATTACAATATGTTATTGGTTAGTCAATTTACACTTTATGCCAGTACAAAAAAAGGAAACCGCCCAAGTTACATAAAGGCTTCTGAACCAAATTTAGCCAAGCAACAATACCATACTTTTCACAAAATACTGGAAAATGAAATTAAAAAGACGGTACCTACAGGCATTTTTGGTGCTGATATGAAAGTAAGTTTAACCAATGACGGCCCAGTAACCTTAATAATAGACAGTAAAAATAAATCATAAAAAAACCCGAACAATGTTCGGGTTTTTTTATGTATAGAATACTAGTATTCCCATAAATCATGTTCTCTTAAGAACAATTCATTTTTAATTCTTTCAGACTCTAAAAGAGCCGCTACACCATCATCTTTGAAATCAGAGAATTCTTTAATTGAAGCATCATAAGGATTAGCTTCTTTAACAATGTAACTGCTGAATAAACGTTGTTCAAACCAATCATCATAAGTTAAACGTGCAGCATCATTTTGACGGTTAAAAACCTCCATATTTACTAGAACACTTCTTACGTCTGCGGGATCCGCATCACTTACATCTTTATGGTACTTTAACCAAGCCCACTCAACTTCACCAATCTCTGCACCTTCAACTTTAGGAGCTACAATTGGAGCGATTGCAATCACACGAACATACATTCTTGATTCTTTTTTATCAAAAATCCAGTCTTCCACAACTTTATATTTTTTGATATCAGTTGCTGCTAACTTAATTAAAATCGTATCCATGTAAAAATTAGATGGATCTTCTGGATCACCATTAGGATCTATTAACTTTTTATCTGGCTTTTTATCGCTAAAGTAGTTAACAAACTCCTCAGGACTACGGAAACTATTCAAAGAATCATCTTTGTATGCAGTTAGTTTTCCTGAAACAATTGCGTTATAAATGATAATATTCAAGGGGTTTTTAGGCCACTGCATAGGCTGATTTTGCTTTTCGCGCGTGTCAATCACACGCCAAATACGTTTTGCCCATAACACATCAGCCTCCCTCAAGTATGGCCAATCAACAACTTTACGTTCTGTTACAGCCTGACGTGTATAGATGAAGTCATCATACACACCTTGCGCCATAGAAGGTATAACAGTTAAAGTGGTAACTATTAAAAATATTATCTTTTTCATAATCTTATTGAACATCAAAAACAAGTGGAGAAGGTAATTGTCTTGCACCATCTGGTCCTTTTACTTTTATAGAAGTAATGATGATTTTATCACCTTTAACCGCTCTAGCAAGTGCACTTTGCATGTTAGAAGATAGCATTTGTCCATTACCTTTTTCAACCATAGGAGCACCACCACGTTTGGGAATCATTACAAACTGAAACTCGTATGGAATATAATTAACACCATCGAAAGCGAAATTCTTTAATGGAGCACGAACTACAGTTTGTGTTTTAATTTGAGCAGCTGCAACACCACCACTCATTTCTATTGTTCCTAAAGCAGGGATAGGATCAGGAACCATACGAACGCGGTATTCTTGTTCACCCATTCTTTTGGTCGCTCCTGTACCTCTATCTTTTACCGATGCCACCACTTTAACCTTACTAGCGGATTTATTTAGCGATAACAAGTATGAACCTTTTTGTTTCGGATCAGGTTTTAATTGACCTGCACTAGCGGGGTCTAAACTAACACTGATATCGGTTGCAGCATAACCCGGAACAGATACCGAAATTGGATTATCTAAACCAATGTATACCACATTCATTTTGGTTGCAGCAATAACTGCAATCGGTTTAACAGCAGTAAATGCAAATTCAAATGGATATTGCTCTACTTTTCCAGAGGCACGTTTTGTTGTTATGATACCTTTAAACTTTTGTTCTCCTTCGCTACCTGGTGAAGTTTCAAATTTACCAATACCTTCTTCACTTTTAATTTCACGTCCATTAACAGAAACAGTTGCATCAGATTTTGAAGAAGCAGCAGCTAGAAAAATGTCAGCTGCATATTTACTACCAACAGATACATATGTTCCATTTGTTGGAATAACTTGGGCTTTAAAATTATCGATTACAATCACATCACCTGTCAAGTTCGAACGGAAATAATCTAAAATCTGAGTCTCAGTGTTTTTAACGTCATTTTCTATTTTAGTTAATAGCGTAGAAACTGCAGCCAAAGGTGTATGTTCAAACATTTGTGATTCCCAAGAAATATTTACACCATCATGAGCTGCTGGCTCAGGAGTAACTAAATCACTTTTGATAGTGGCCTTTTTATCAGCAGGTAATAAAGCTAAAAATTTCTCACGGGTATCATTAATCTTTTTCTTAACCTCTTCGCCCCTCTTTTGAACAATCATCATGTTTGCATGAATTTCTGTATTACTAGCACCAATAATGTCCTCGTCCTCAGTTTTACCATCACCATTGGTATCTTCATGCCTACCACCTGTAGCAGCAACAAGTTCCTCTTTTAAATCATGGAAGTATTTTATAGCTTCCTTTGAAATTTCTGTTGCTTGTTTAGCCTTGCCTTCTAAATCTATTGCAATAGGATCTGTTGGGTGATCGGCCTTGTACTTAGCAATGGCCATCAACGATTCTTTATTCTTTATATCTATATTCTCACCGGCTCGTACCATACTTACCTCCACTAAGTGGAAGGCTTTCAGGATTTCGGCAGAAACATTTAACGCTAAAAGCGCTGTTAACACGAGATACATCATGTTAATCATCTTCTGCCTTGGTGATGCATTACTATCTGACATCTTTTATATTCTCCCTTAAGTTAATAATTATTGAATCGAAAAAAACTGTTGTTAAAAAACATTACTAATTAGCAGAACGGTTAACGTTCATAGCTGCTAACATATTGCCATAAACATTGTTTAGAGCAGTTAGATTAGTTGAAAGTTTACCCATTTCGTTTTTGAAATTTTCCGTTTCTGAATGTGTCTCAGATAGGTTATTTACCACTTTAGATAGGTTACCAACGAATTCGTTTATAGACTTCAAATGGTTATTAGATTCAGTAATTTCCAATTCGTAAACTGCATTAAGCGAACTTAAGTTTTTAGTCATTCTGTCTATTTGAACTCCATATTCTTTTGAACCTTCAGAAGCAGTAACTAAGCCACCGATCGCATCAACCGCTTTTGCGTATGAGCTACTTATTCCATTTACAGATACAGCAGCATTTTGCACACTTTTAGTGTACTCATCAGTTGCAACAGCAGCAGATGATAAATCTTTTAAATTAGTAACATTCTCATTCAAACTTTTCAATCCATTTCCTAAGCTTTGAATTAACTCTGGACCTACTTTAGCTTCTTCCAACATTTTGTCTAACTGCTGAGAAACAGTACCTGAAGCTGGACTCTTTTTACTTTTTCCTACAGGATCTAAACCTGCTAATTCTGGGTAAACTAAAGTCCAATC
>JBILPP010000208.1:0-3767 GCA_044373765.1 Bacteroidia bacterium | reverse complement strand
CTGATGATGATTTAGCCACACATAGTAAAGATGATCCCCAACCTAAATTGAAGCAGTTATTGCTTGAAATTGGGGTGCCGGAAGCAGAATTAACCGAGATAGAAAAAGATGCTACCTATAAAGTTGAACAACACTTTAAACAAGCAATAGAAAGCGAAGACCCGGATCCTGCCACTGTTGAAGACCATATTTTTGCACCAAGTGGAGCTACCGAAGAAGTGGGCAATCGCACACCTGAAGGTAAAGAACCAAGTGTTATGGTTGATGCCGCTTTACATGCAGTAGATGAGTTAATGACCAAACATCCTGAATGTATGTTTTACGGACAAGATGTGGGTGCGAGATTAGGTGGTGTGTTTAGAGAAGCTGCAACTTTAGCAGGTAAATATGGTAATGATCGTGTGTTTAATACACCCATTCAAGAAGCATATATTGTAGGTTCAACAGTTGGTATGAGTGCGGTTGGCGTAAAACCAATTGTAGAGATTCAATTTGCCGATTATGTATGGACAGGTGTAAATCAGTTGGTTTGTGAAATCACCAAATCATCCTACCTAACCATGGGTAAGTATCCAGTAAGTGCAATTATTCGTATCCCAATTGGAGCTTATGGTGGGGGAGGTCCTTACCACAGTGGAAGTATTGAATCAACGTTGCTTACACTTAAAGGAATAAAAATTGCTTACCCAAGCAATGCTGCCGATATGAAAGGTTTAATGAAAGCGGCTTATTACGATGGCAACCCAGTAATTATGTTGGAGCACAAAGGTTTGTATTGGAGTAAAAATCCGGGTACAGAATTAGCACGTTGTGTTGAGCCTGATGAAGATTACATTTTACCATTAGGGAAAGCCAATACGGTTTTACAGGCAAGTGATGAAGCGATGGAGAATGGAGAAAGTTGCTGCATCATAACTTGGGGTATGGGTGTGTATTGGAGCTTAGCTGCTGCCAAACGCTTTGAAGGAAGGGTAGAAGTAGTTGATTTGCGAACGCTACAACCATTGGATGAAGAATACATACAAGCTGCAGTTAAACGCCATGGAAAATGTTTAATTGTGACCGAAGAAGCATTGTTAAATTCATTTGCCGAAAGTTTGGCCGGAAGAATTTCGCAAGATTGTTTTAAATATTTAGATGCACCTGTGCATACCATTGGTGCTAAAAACATTCCGGCTGTGCCATTAAACATGGGACTTGAAGCGGAGATGTTACCTAATGCAGATAAGGTTGCTGTTAAACTAGAAGCTTTGTTGAACTATTAATTGAAATCACTAAATAAATAAAATCCCCGACTGAATTTTTTCAGTCGGGGATTTTTTATGATCATGATTTGATGAGTTAAAGTTGTTTGATGAAATGAACAGAAGCTTCAATATCCATATACAAAGCCCTATCAACTGTATTATATGTTACTACTTTTCTGTAATCAGCTACAAGTTGTTCTACTGCATTTGATGATTTTAGAGGTCTGCGGAATTCCAGTGCTTGTGCTGCATTTAATAATTCAATGGCCAACACACGTTGTGTATTTTCAACCACTTTATAACACTTCGTGGCAGCATTTGCGCCCATGCTTACATGGTCTTCTTGTCCGTTACTGCTCACAATGCTATCAACACTTGCAGGGGTACACAACTGTTTACTTTGGCTTACTATACTTGCAGCGGTGTATTGCGGAATCATCATTCCTGAATTTAATCCAGGGTTAGGAGTTAAAAAGGCTGGTAAATTACGCAAGCCTGATATTAACTGATAGGTTCTACGCTCACTGATACTGCCCAATTCGGCAATTGCTATGGCTAAAAAATCCAATACCAAAGCCAGTGGTTGTCCATGGAAATTTCCACCCGATAAAATCAAATCATCATCAACAAAAATATTGGGGTTATCGGTTACCGAATTCATCTCGGTTTCAATAACCGATGCCACGTATTGAAAGGTATCGAAACTAGCACCATGCACTTGCGGAATGCAACGGAATGCATATGGATCTTGCACTTGTACTTTTGGATGTGAAATAATTTCGCTATTGGCTAATAAGTTTCTAATTTGTTTTGCCGTTTCTATTTGCCCTTTGTGTGCACGCACATCATGCAATTGGTAAGAAAACGGTTCCAATTTAGCATCAAACGCATCTATAGAAACAGCAGCTATTTTATTTGCATTGGTGTAAAGTTGTTGGGCACTTACAATATTATGTACTGCATAAGCCAACATAAACTGTGTGCCATTAATTAACGCCAAACCTTCTTTAGATTGTAGTTCTATTGGTTTTATTTGGTGATGGTTTAACACATCAATACTGGCAACCGCTTTCCAGTTTCCATCTGTGTTTTTCCAAACTTCTCCTTTGCCCAATAAGGGTAAACATAAATGGGCAAGGGGTGCTAAATCGCCACTAGCCCCTAATGAACCTTGCTGATAAACAACAGGTAAAATATCATTATTAAAAAAATCAATTAAGCGCTCAACCGTTAACAATTGTACTCCGCTGTGGCCATAACTTAACGACTGAATTTTTAATAGCAGCATTAATTTCACTACATCTTTAGGAACAAAATCGCCTGTTCCACAAGCATGAGAAAGCAATAAATTCTCTTGTAGTTGGGTTAATTCATCTTGTGATATTTGCTTGTCACATAATGAGCCAAACCCTGTATTGATACCATAAAAGATGGCATCCTTGTTACTCATTTTTTTATCTAAATAAGCTCTACAGATTTGTATACGCTCAGCTGCTTCGGATGATAAAACGAGTTGTTTCTTTTCGTTTAAAATACTTTGTATATCAGCTAAAGTAAGTTGCGTGGTAATATGATGATGCATGTTGCTTGGGGGTAATTATGCTAAAGCTAAAATTGTTTTTTCTATGATATCGCAAGCTTCGTTTATTTGCTTTTCGTTAATGGTTAAAGGTGGCGCAAAACGAATAATATTTCCATGAGTTTGTTTGGCCAATAAACCATTTTCTTTCATTGCTAAGCAAACATCATATGCCGTTTTATCTTCACCAAATGGTTTTATTACAATGGCGTTTAACAAGCCTTTGCCCCTCACCAATTCAACCAAATTGGTTTTGGTTTGAAGTTGTTTCATGCGGCTGCGGAAAATTTCGCCCATCTTAAAAGCATTTTCAGCAAGTTGCTCATCAACCAAAACTTTTAAAGCTTCTATAGCTACGGCACAAGCCAATGGATTTCCACCGTATGTACTTCCATGTTCTCCAGGTTTTATGGTAAGCATTACTTCGTTATTAGCTAATACAGCCGATACAGGTAATACACCACCCGAAAGGGCTTTGCCTAATATCAAAACATCTGGTTTAACTCCTGCATAATCGCAAGCCAACATCTTACCAGTGCGGCACAATCCAGTTTGCACTTCATCTGCAATCATCAATACGTTGTATTTGTCACACAAAGCTCTTATACCTGCTATATATCCTTCATCAGGAACCACAACACCTGCCTCACCTTGTATTGGCTCAAACATAAAAGCTGCAATGTTTGGATTCGAATTAAATGCATTTTCTAAGGCCGTTAAATCGTTGTATGGTATCAAACTAAATCCCGGCATAAACGGACCAAAGTTTAAAAAACTACTTGGGTCGTTGCTTGATGAAATGGCGGCCATGGTACGCCCCCAAAAGTTACCTTCTGCAAATAAAATATGTGCTTTATTCTCTTCAATTCCTTTTACAGTGTAACCCCAACGTCTGGCTAATTTAATAGCAGTTTCTCCACCTTCAACACCAGTATTCATAG
>JBILPP010000207.1:0-3768 GCA_044373765.1 Bacteroidia bacterium | reverse complement strand
TTCATCCCAAAAATCCATAGCATCTAAAAAGTAGGCATTATCGGTGTTTTTGTAAACTTCTTTCCAGGTTAAGCCACCATCTGTAGTTTTTAAAATATAAGCCGGAGTGCCGCTGCTTATCATCACAGCACATTGTTCATCAAAAGCTTCAATGTCTCTAAAATCAATTTTTTCGTAGCCTTTTAATTGGGTGTAAGTAAATGTTTTTCCGCCATCAGTACTGCGTGCAAATGTTCCGCGACTCCCGCTTACCCAAATGGTGTTATCGTCCACCACACTCAATCCCCTGAAGCTGGTTTTACTTAATACCACACCTTTATGAAGTGTAAATGTATTGCTGTCTTTTACTTCCAAGCCATATTGTGCTTTACAGTTTTGAATGATCATCAACCCCAATAAAACAAAAACTAATTTTAAGTTTGGTATTTGCACAGTACGTTTAAATTTGTTGTTATGTTCAAATATACATTTCTGTTGGTATTACTTTTTGCAGGTTGTGTAAATACACAAATTGGCTATTTCGAGGTGAGTCCTTATGCACGTGTTACCTCCAATAAAATAGATCAGCCACTTTTTGTTAAATACAGCAGTAGGGTTAATGATACTCATTTGGTGAAAGAACCTGGCTTTACTATTCAAACTACCGATTTACATAGGAGTTATTTGTTTGCTACACAACGCGCTTTTGGCGATTTATTTAGTGATGTTAAATTGTATATGCCCAGTGATGTTGGGTTTATTTTAGAGATTCAACAAATGGATCCAAAATGGTCGTTTCATGATAAACAAAAGATCAATCAGTTTAAAGATACATTGAATTATACCGATGCTTGGTGCACCATACAATATGCCAGTACCATTTACCGAAATGAGTTATTAGTGAGTCAATCAACCGGAAATGTTACAGTTAAACAAGAAGAAATTGCGGCATATAAACCAGAGGGTATTTTTAAGGAAGCGGTAAAGAGAAGTATTGCACAAATGGCGCAAGAGCATTACAACAAACGTTAGTATAGTTTTTTAACTAGGTTGTGTACAATATTGTTCCAGCTGTATGTTTGATAAAATGCAGCGGGTAAAAGTTTGGGTTCATTGATGTGTTGTACAATTGTATTTGCAAAATCATCCCAATTGTTATCATCCACAACAATTAAATTATTACCACACACATTTTCATCAATACCCAATGCACCATTTTGGGTTGATATGACACGTTGGTTTCTGGCTAGGGTATCTATGGCCTTGGTTTTTATTCCACCACCACTTAAAATTGGGTTCAACATAATATCAGCTGCATCAATATACAAATTAATATCATCCACAAAACCCATGTATTTAATATGTTCAGTATTAGTAATCTTTTGTGCAATACCATCTGGTAATCCTTTACCACAAATAATAATTTTAAAAGCAAATCCTTGTTTGGTTAATCGAGGATATATTTCATCTAGAATAAAGTTTACGGCATCGTAATTGGGGGCGTAACTTAAGGTGGAAAAGAACAAAATCATCTTTTCGTTTGCGCCAATATTTAATTCCTGTTTTAGGTTTGATATGGCTTGAACACCTTCTGTTTCCGGTTGTTTATCATAACTTACTCCGTATGGTGTAAGCATTGTGTTTTCCGGTTTTAAATCAAATTCATAAATGGCTTTTTGTCTATCAGCTTCACTCAAGAAAAAAACCAAATGCGCTGCTTTGTAAGCAAATTTTTCATACATGTAAAGCATTTGCCAAAACCATTTGCCCATGCTTTTAAAACGCAAATACTCAATATTATGACTGCGTATAGCAATTTTATTTTTTGTTGTTAATCGCAACCAAACTATTAACCAGCCAAACCATGGTTGTTCAAATAATATCCATGCTACTTCTTTTTGTTTAACCAATTTTTTGAGTTTGCCAATTAAACTAAAGTTATAATAACGACTAGCTTTAAACGGCATGGCATAAACCATGTCGGTTTTTCCTGTTTGATATTCATATCCTTTTTTGTACGGTTCAACCGTAAACGCTGTTACTTCATGGTTTTTAGATAACTCGTTGAGCAAACCTGCTGTGCAAATTTCGCCTCCTGTGGTAGCTGGTAAAAACGGATATGATATAACAGATATAATGCGCATGATAGTTTATTTATAGGCCTCAACATGAATACGATCACCTGATATGCCAAACCATTTTGTTAAATAATAGTTGGGATATTGCATGCTCTTTTTAACCAGGTTTTCAATAAAAGTACCACGCAACGGAATGGTTGATGGATGTTTAATATCGTGTTTAACCAATACTTTATTAAAACCTGTTTGTTTACACATACGTGTTATACTTTTACCTGTAAACTCTGTTAAATGGTAGGGTGGTATGGTCATTGTTTTTTGTTTGCCCGTTAATTTGTAAACAAAAAATGCCAGCTTGCTAGACAATAAATTTAACGAACCTGGCAAATGAATAAACGCAACTCCACCTGGTTTTAATATTTTTTGTACCAATTGCATGGCTTCGGTTGGGTTGGTAAAATGTTCCAATACATCACCCATGATCACCACATCAAATTCGTTTTCAAAAATTTCATTGTTAAGCAAAGTTGGATCAAAAGGTTTGTTGATTAAATTTAATCCAAAATTCTTTTTGGCATAATCAACAGCAAAAGATGAAAGTTCAATTCCTTTTACAGTATATCCAACCTTACTGAGGGCATTTAAAAAATTACCTGTTGCGCAACCAATTTCTAAAATACATCCTTCTTGGCAATACTTTCTCATGTTTTCAATCCCATCGGCATAATCGCCATTATTTAGTAATGCCAAATAATCTGTATCCATGTGATGGGTCGCACTGTTTGCTTCAGTAAAATAATCTGCAGCATACATTTCTTCAATTTCTTGCGATGAAGGTAATGGCCATATTGAGCGTAGCTTACACGTATCGCATTGGTAAAGCCATAGGTAACGTTCTTTAAACAAATACCTGAACGGAACTTTGCTCGCTTTTTTTGAACCACATAAATTACATTCGAAATCTTTAGCCATCTGTGTATATTTGAAAACCATCACAAGTAAACAATAATAATGTCAATCATCAAAGTTCACGACAGAAATTTTGAACCTTTTATATCTGCCAAGCAAATTGATGAGCGCGTGAGTGCTATTGCGCAGGAGATTACCCATGAATACAAGGATAAAAATCCTTTGTTTTTGGCGGTACTTAATGGTGCATTTATTTTAGCAGCCGATTTGTTTAGGAAAATTACTTTCCAAAGCGAGATTTCATTTGCCAAAATATCAAGTTACGCTGGTACCTCAACCACCGAAAACATTAAGCAGCTTATTGGTTTTAGCGAGGCAATAAAAGGCAGACATATTATTATTATTGAAGATATTATTGATACGGGTTTAAGCATGCAACATGTTTTAAATCAAATTAATGAGCAACATCCGGCTTCAGTTAAAATATTAACCTTATTGTTTAAACCTAAATCTTTAAAAGTTGATATTACGCCTCATTACGTTGGGTTCGTAATTGAACCAAAATTTGTATTGGGTTATGGTTTAGACTACGATGGCTTAGGTAGGAACTTGCCTGATATTTTCGCTGAGGTTTCTTGATGGTTTGATTGGGACAGCCAAGGTTGGTTTATTTGTTTTACGCTATTAAACCCTTTAACTAGTTTGAAATTTAATGCACTTAAGCGATGTTGTGTTAGACTTTTTTTATTTAAAATCAACGTTTGGCCCTACATTTATCACTGCAGTATTTCACCTCTTCCCA
>JBILPP010000206.1:0-3769 GCA_044373765.1 Bacteroidia bacterium | reverse complement strand
GTTTATCAAATGTGTACATCATACTTATGCTTATTTCAACCGTATGGTTAGGCTTAGTAGGATTTTTAGATGATTACATTAAAGTATTTAAGAAAAACAAGGAAGGACTTGCAGGTAAATTTAAGGTATTAGGACAAGTTGGATTGGGTGTAATTGTAGCCACTACCCTTTATTACAACAATCATGTTAAAACAAGAAACTTTTATCACCCAAGCGAGGTAACAACAACATTTATTCAAGAACATAACCTGCAGCCAACTATAGTTGATAACCAAATGATGTTGGCAGAAGATATACACTCTACAACCACAACAATACCGTTTTTAAAATCTGCCTATTTTGATTACGCAGACTTACTAAAATTTGTAGGAGAAAGCTACAAAGACTATAATTTTTTGATTTACCTACTTGTTGTTATTTTCATCATAACAGCAGTTTCTAATGGTGCAAATATAACAGATGGCATTGATGGTTTAGCCGCAGGGACCTCAGCAATTATAGGCGTAACATTAGGGATACTAGCATACGTATCGGGTAATATGGTATTTAGTAAATACCTTAATATTATGTACATACCAAACTTGGGCGAAATGGTAATATTTGCCGGAGCTTTTGTGGGGGCGTGCGTAGGATTTTTATGGTACAACAGCTACCCCGCTCAAGTTTTTATGGGTGATACAGGAAGCTTAGCATTAGGTGGAATTATCGCATCATTTAGTTTAATGATTCGTAAAGAATTGTTGATTCCAATTTTATGCGGAATATTTTTAATAGAAAATTTATCTGTAATACTTCAAGTATATTATTTCAAATACCAAAAAAGTAAGCATGGTATTGAGTATGCGCGCGAACATAGGTTGTTTAAAATGTCTCCATTGCATCATCATTACCAAAAAGATGGTTACCACGAAGCAAAAATCGTAACCCGTTTTTGGATCATAGGTATACTATTGGCCATCATCACCGTAATTACTTTAAAAGTTAGATAGTACTACAATGATGAAACGAATAGTAATATTAGGTAGTGGCGAAAGTGGAACAGGCGCAGCAATGCTTGCTAAAAAGCAAGGATTTGAAGTGTTCGTTTCTGACAAAGGCCTTATTCCTGACAACTTTAAACAAGAGTTGAATACTATTGGTGTACCTTTTGAAGAAGGCCATCATACAGCCGAATTGATTTTAAATGCTGATGAAATTATTAAAAGTCCAGGGATACCTGATGATAATAGTTTATTAATTGAAGCAAGACAAAAAGGAATTGCCATTATTAACGAATTAGAATTTGCTTCTAGGTATACCAAAGCAAAAATAATTGGCATTACCGGAACCAATGGCAAAACAACTACAACAAAATTGGTATATCATTTATTGAAAAATGCCGGTTTAGATGTAGCAGTCGGTGGAAACATCGGCATAAGCTTGGCGCGATTATTAACGGAACGCGATTACCAATACCTTGTTTTGGAAATAAGCAGTTTTCAATTAGATAACATGTACAACTTTAAAGCTGATATAGCAGTGTTGTGCAATATTACATCTGATCACTTAGACCGTTACCAATATAACTTACAAAATTATGTTGATGCAAAGTTTCGCATCACACAAAATCAAACTGATAAAGACGTATTTATTTATTGTGCCGAAGATGAACTTACGATGAATAACATCAGTAAACACATCATCAATGCCAAACAAATTCCATTTGCCTATGATAAAGATTTGGCCATTGGAGCGCATGTAAAAAACGGTCAAATCATATCAAACATTTCAACAGAAAATCTAAATCCATTTACTATGTATATTAATGAACTAGCACTTAAAGGTCGCCACAATGCCTACAATTCTATGGCTGCCGCCATTATTGGCCAAGTACTAAACATTCGCAAGGAGTCAATCCGCGAAAGTTTAATCAGTTTCCAACATGTAGAACACCGCTTAGAAAGTGTAACTACAAGCGGAGGTATTGAGTACATTAACGACTCTAAAGCAACCAACGTTAACTCAACGTGGTACGCGTTAGAGAGTATGGAAAAACCTACGGTTTGGATTGCTGGTGGTGTTGACAAAGGCAACGACTATTCTTTACTAAAAGAAATGGTTAAAGAAAAGGTACGCATTATTGTTTGCTTAGGTTTAGATAACAGAAAATTACATGAAGCATTTGGTGCAGATGTAGATATGATTATCAATACAACCAGCATGAGTGAAGCGGTACATGTGGCTAAACAAATGGCCAAAAAAGGAGAAGCTGTATTGCTTTCACCTGCATGTGCATCATTTGATTTATTTAAAAATTATGAAGACAGAGGTCGTCAATTTAAAAAAGCTGTTCGCGATTTATAATTGATTAACAAAATAATTTAGAATGACTACTTGGGAAAAAATTCGTCCGCGCGGTGATATGTTCATGTGGATGGTCATATTTATCCTCTCATTTTGGGGATTATTGGCCATATACAGTAGCACAGGTGCGCTCGCATATAAAAAAAATGGTGGTGCAGTAGAAATCTATCTATTCCAGCAAGCGGGTCTTTTAGCCGGTGGATTTTTCATCATGTTCGTTGTTCACTCTATTCATTATAAATACTTCATCAGCTTATCAAAACTTGCTATTTGGATTACTTACCCCTTATTAATATACACCTTAATTTTTGGCATTGAAATTAATGGTGCACGTAGATGGATTAATTTGTTTGGGGTAACATTTCAAGCTTCAGATTTTGCTAAACTAGCTATAGTGATGTTTGTTACAAGAGAGCTTGCAAGAAAGCAAGATACCATTGATGATTTTAAAAAAACGTTCTTACCCATACTTGGTCATATTACAGCTATTTGTATACTAATAGCTCCCGAAAACTTAAGCACAGCAATGGTCTTATTTGCTACATGCTTCTTAATATTATTTATTGGTAGAGTAAAGATAAAACACCTTGCACTCATTACAGGAGTAGTTATGGTTGCTGGCATATTGTTTTTTACATTGCTTTTTGTTGCACCCGAAAGTGCTTTAAAAGGCAGGATGCTCACTTGGAAAAACCGTGTAGAATCGTTTGGCAAAAACGAAATAGATGTAGATAAAACTTACCAAAACGACCACGCCAAAATAGCCATTGCTACTGGAGGAATTTTTGGAAAATTACCAGGTAATAGTATCGAAAGAAACTTTCTACCTGAGGCTTACTCTGATTTTATTTATGCAATAATTGCAGAGGAATATGGTTTAATTGGAGCCTTAATTATGTTGATGTTGTATATGTTTTTTTTATACAGAGCCATACGAATTGTATTACGCAGCCCTAAAGCATTTGGAGCATTAATTGCAGTTGGATTAAGTTTCTCGTTAGTACTCCAGGCATTAATAAACATGGCTGTTGCGGTTAACTTATTTCCTGTAACCGGATTAACATTACCCTTAATAAGCAAAGGAGGAACATCCATACTATTAACATCTGTTGCATTTGGTGTTATTATGAGTGTGAGCAGATACATAGAGCAAGATGAGCCTGAAGGTAAAGAAGAACTAAATGTGGATTCAACCCAAACTACCATACAAAAACAACAGTTATGATAGATGTAAACAAAAAATATAAAGTGGTAATAAGCGGAGGCGGAACAGGTGGTCACATCTATCCTGCTGTTGCGGTTGCACAAGGTTTGCAACGTAAATTACCTCATGTAGAAATTTTGTTTGTTGGTGCTGAAGACCGCATGGAAATGGAAAAAGTTCCGAAAGCAGGTTACAAAATTATTGGTTTGTGGATCAGTGGAT
>JBILPP010000205.1:0-3782 GCA_044373765.1 Bacteroidia bacterium | reverse complement strand
AAAGGTGATGTTACAAATAGGAACGGAGGTAGATGTTTATCGCATTACATCAACAGTAGTTACTTATGTTGCAGCAGATGTAAAGTTTAGGCAAGAGTTTGATTTTGCTACTACTCATGCCTTACAAGCAGGTTTTAAAATTAAACCCAAACAGAACAAAACCATCCGTTTGGCTTACAATTATTTGGGTGGATACGAAGAGCGTGGTTTTTTATACAACACCAAGTGTAACCTACACACCATAGGTTTATATTTCGATTTTTAGTGCATGAAACAACTAATTGTTATCTTGATATTATTGTTAAAACTTGTTGTAGTCTCGGCACAAACAGACACTAAATATGCTGTCTATAAAAAGTCTCTTACCAAAAAGAATTTAGTAATTGCAGGACTTATTGTTCAGCAATCGTCAAGTTCTTTGGTGGAGTATAAATGGTGGTGGCAAGACAGTTCCAATGCTTTTCATTTTGAGCACGATGGTGTGTTTAATAATTACAGTTTAGGGATGGATAAAATTGGTCATGCCTATGTTTCGCATTTGTGTTACCATGCTATTTATGAGGCCATGACTTGGGCTGAATTTACCCCCAAGCAAACTTTATACACCAGCATAGCTTTACCCGCATTTTGGGCTTTGAGTATTGAAATTGGTGATGCATTTTCCCCCTACGGTTTTAGTGTTCCTGATTTGGCTGCAAACTTTGCAGGTATTGGATATGGTGTGTTGCAGCACAAGGTTCCGTTTTTTAAAAATATTGCCTTTAAGTTTAGCTATTACCCACGCAGGCCCATTGCCAGACTAAGCAGTAATTACGATGATCATATTTATTGGTTAAGTTTTAACATGCACAAGTTATTGCCAGGAGTAGCTGGCCGTAAGTGGCCTGAGGTAATTAACCTAGCTGCTGGTTATAGTATTGAGGGCTATCATACACCTAACATGAGGCGCGAGTTTGTATTTGGTCTAGATATTAATTTAGCTGCCATTAAAACCAAATCAAAAGGGTTAACAGCAATTAAAAATGTGGTCAACCTAATTCACTTACCATCACCAGGAGTAAAAGTAACCCGAGAGCATAAGCCACAGTACAAAGCATTTTTGTTGAATTAAATACACTATTTTCGAAGCAAAATTTTACCAATGGATTTAACAGACAAAGTAGCCGTAGTAACCGGAATAAGCAAAGGAATTGGCTATCATACCGCATTACAATTATTAAATAAAGGTGCTGTTGTTTTTGGTTTAGGAAGAAGTAACCAAATTCAGCATCCAAACTATACCTTTATTACCTGCGATGTGCGTGATGCAAAAGTTGTTGAACAAGCATTTGCGCAAATTTTATCATCAACCCAAAACCAAATACATGTGTTGGTTAACAATGCTGGTTTAGGTTATTTTGGTATGCTTGAAGATACCACCTACGAACAATGGGACGAAATGTTTCAAACCAATGTAAATGGTATTTTTTATTGCTGTAAGCAAGCTTTACCTGCCATGAAAAAACAGCAATTAGGTCATGTTATTAATATTGCTTCAACGGCTGCATTAGAAGGTATGCCGCAAGTTTCGGCTTATTGTGCAACCAAGTGGGCAGTTAAAGGATTAAGCGAATCGTTGTTTAGAGAGGTCCGCGATTTTAGAATTAAAGTAACTTGTATTTATCCGGGCAGTACCAAGACCGATTTTTTTAGAAACAGTCCGGGTATACAACCACACGATTATATGCTGATGCCCGAAGATGTAGCAGCAAATATTTTGTACGCATTGGAAATGCCCGAAAATTTTCACACCGTTAATTTAGAAATAAGGCCACTACAACCCAAGGGGCCCAAGGCATAAGTACCATGAACCTAAAGCTGAAACAATTTATTGATGTATATGTGGGCAAGGTTTTACTGCTCATTAACCTTGTATTGGTGCGTGGTTTAGGTCTTATATTAAACCGTAATCATACTATTGATAAAAAAGCTCCTAAACACATTTTAGTGGTAAAAATTTTGGGCTTGGGAAGTGTAATTATGGCATCGGATGCATTGTATAGCTTGCGCAAAAAATATCCTGAAACAAAGTTCATTTTGTTGTGCGGCAAAGGTGTAGAATTAGGTATTAAACCCACAATGTTGTTTGATGAAATATGGGTAATTAACGATAGTAATTTATTTACATTAATAACTTCGGGCTACAAAGCCCTTTTTAAATCATGGCAATTAAAGAAACTTTGGGTGGTTGATTTGGAGGTGTATTCAGTACTAACCACCATTTTTTCTGCATGGACATTAGCCATTAATCGTTTTGGTTTTCAGTTAGACAAAACCTACTTCCGTAATTATTTAAATACCCACAATGTATATTTTAATCAGTTTGTGCGAGTAGGTATTAATTACCAGAATTTAGTAGATAAGATGGGCGTGAGCAGCTTTTTTAATTTTAGTTTCCCCAAAGAGTTTAGTTTACCTCACGAAAAAACATATGTGGCCATTAATAATACTTGCAGCGAGTTAGGCGGAAACTTGCGTCAACTACCTGACGAACTGTTGGTCCAAATTTGTAAACACATTACGCAAACCACACCATATAAAATAGCTTTGGTGGGTGCACCTTCCGATAAACAAGATATTGATGGGTTTATTGCCCGAAATATGTTTGACCCCGATACGGTATTTAATTATGCAGGGGCATTAAACTTTAGCGATTATTATCGTTTTATTGGTTCCGACTGTAAAGCCATGCTATCTATTGACAGTGCGCCATTGCACATAGCACAAAAGTTAAATGTACCTGTTTTTTCTTTTTGGGGGCCTATCAGTCCGGTGCAACGTTTAACCGATTTATCCAATACTTATTATCTTAAAAAGGATTGTTCACCTTGCATACATCATACCGAGGTAATACCCTGTGGAGGAAACAATGTGTGTATGAAAGACATGAAATTGGAGGATATCAAACACCAACTTAATCAGCTATTAAAATGATGAATTTTTTAACCGATAGTCCTTACAAAAAGTACATATACATTTTATTTTTTATCTGCTTTTCAGTTTTGGTTTACCGTGCTTTTAATGTTTCGGTGTATGATAGTGGAAGGGCACGTAATCAAATTTATGGTGATGGGTACAGTGACATCAATACCATTTCTTCTGCCAAATATTTTTTAGATAGTGGTTTTACGCAAACTGTTCTTTTGCCTGTTCACGATTATTATCCCAATCTTATTCAAAACAAAGCTTATACCCATTACCCGGCATTACCTAACATACTGGCAGGTGTATATGCTGTAATTTTCAGCTCTGTAAACGAGCCGATTTTGCGTATTATCCCTTTGTTGTTGGCTATTGGTTTTTTCTTTTTAATATTTAAAGTACTGTATCAAATTACCCAAAATCACCAACAAACATTTATTGGTGGGGCAAGTATTTTGTTGGCATGTTATTACATCTGTTGGGCCGACAACCTACATCAACATTTATATGGAGAAATGTTAAAATGGATTTACGTAAGTTTACTATTTGCTTATTACTTTAAACCGCAACGTAATAAATTATACTTTATACCCATGTGGGTTATCATGCTGTTAGAGGTAAACATTTCTTTTGAACAACCCGTTTATTTAGGTGTACTTACGTTGGCTTTTTCTGTTTTGTTTGACAGGAAAATATTTAGTTATGAAACCATAACAGCGGGATTATTTGTAGGTATTGGCTTTGGTTTACATATTTATCAAAATGCTATTTATTTTGGTGGTTGGGATTTGGCCATAAAAGATTTAAAAGAAGCATTTTTA
>JBILPP010000204.1:0-3783 GCA_044373765.1 Bacteroidia bacterium | reverse complement strand
AGTACACCAACTAAAATTCGGCTTATTTGAGTTAATATTTTCATGTGTTGTAATATGTTGTTAAAAGTAATTCACACCATTACGTGAATCAATAATTGAATAAACTTAATTTATAAATAATAGTTTTATTTAACTTTTTCGTTTAAGTGTATCAAAGCAAATACACCATAGTTAATCATATCTTGAAAATTGGCATCGATACCTTCGCTCATGATGGTTTGTCCGTTTGATGACTGTATTTGACGAATACGCAATAACCGCATCAAGATCATATCGGTAAAAGTACTCACCAACATATCACGCCATGCTTCACCATAATCATGATTTTTTTGCATCATCAACGTTTTGGTTTCAAGCACATGTTTATCATATAACTTGGTTAGCGTATCTATGTCAATATCTAAATTACCTTCCTCTTTTAATTCCATCTGAATCAAACCAATTACACAGTAATTTACAATTCCCATAAACTCACTTTCAATACCTTCATTTATTTGCATGCTACCATTTTCCTCAATGGTACGAATCCTTTGTGCCTTAATAAATATTTGATCGGCAATTGAACTCAATCGCATAACGCGCCATGATGTGCCATAATCTTTACTTTTACTCAAAAATATATGGCGACACTTATTAATAACGTGATCGAATTGTGTTGAAGTTTGATTTATCAAAATGGTAATGTTTAATTTGTAAAGCACACAAAAATAATGGACATACCCAAATTACAAGCGCACAATACAAAATTATCACTAAACTGCCGTGGTAAACTACTGGTATTAAGCCAGCCAACAGTTATGGGTATTTTAAATATTACCCCCGATAGTTTTTTTGAAGGAAGCCGCATGCAGGCACTTGACGAATTGCTTAAAAAAGCAGAAAGCATGATTGCACATGGCGCAACATTTATTGACATAGGAGGCTACAGCACACGCCCAGGTGCAGCCGAGGTAAGTATTGATGAGGAAATTAGTAGAGTGGTGCCTGCAGTTGAACACCTTAATAAATATTTACCTGATGCTATTTTATCCATTGATACATTTAGGGCCAAAGTTGCAAAATATGCAATTGATGCTGGCGCTCACATCATTAATGACATTAGCAGTGGCGAAGATGATGCAGATATGTTAGCCACCGTTGCCCAATTGGGTTTTGTTCCATACATCATGATGCATAAACGCGGAACGCCAAAAACCATGCAACAGCATACGCAGTATGATGACGTTACTTTGGATGTTTTGACCTATTTCAATCAAAGAATTGCACAAGCCTACCAAGCAGGAATAGTTGATTTAGTCATTGATCCTGGATTTGGATTTGCTAAAACACCAGCGCAAAATTATGAGCTGTTAAGAAATCTTCATCATTTTCACATCACAGAATTACCTGTTTTGGTTGGTGTTTCTCGCAAAAAAATGATACAAAATATAACCAATACAGATGCCGCAGGCGCATTAAATGGCACCTCTGTTGTTCATACTATTGCGCTATTAAATGGAGCTAAAATTCTGCGCGTACATGATGTGAAGGAAGCCATGGATTGTATTAACATTGTAAAAACTACTTATGGAAATATTTAAAATATTTAGTTTTCAATTTACCCTTGTTAACCTAATTGACTTGGGACTCTTGATTGCAGTAATTTACCAATTGTACCGAATGCTTAAAGGGAGTTTGGCATTTAACATGATGGCTGGTTTACTTACAATTTATGCCGCTTGGCTGGTGGTTCGTTTTTTTAATATGCCACTAATGGAAACGGTTTTGGGTGAGTTTACCAAAGTGGGGTTTTTAGCGATACTTATTGTATTTCAACAAGAAATTAGAAAGTTTTTGTTACTAATTGGCAGAGGCCGATTGGCTAGAGAAAACCAATCTATATTTAGATTTTTACCTTGGAATTGGAAAGTAGAAAAGAACTTCAATACCAACTATGAAGATATTGCAGACACCTGCGAAATATTGGCATCAACCCATACCGGAGCATTATTGGTTTTCCCAAAAACCAGTGAAATGAAATTTATTGGTGCAAGTGGTGAGGTACTCGATGCACACATTAGTAAAAAATTACTCTTAAGTATTTTTAATAAAACAAGCCCATTGCATGATGGTGCGGTTATTATTGCAAACAGTAAAATTAAGGCCGCTAATGCCGTTTTACCCATTAGCGAAAACCCCGAATACCAAAGCAGGTATGGGTTGCGTCATTTATCAGCAATAGGCATTACCGAACAAACAGATGCTGTGGCACTGATTGTAAGCGAGGAAAGAGGTACAATGGCTTATGCCATAGGAGGAAAAGTAACTGAAAACATATCGCGACAAGATATTCTTGATTTTTTAACCAAAGAATTTAGCCACGATATGCTCCGTTCACTCTAATTAGTTGACGTATCTCCTATTGTACCTTCTTGTGCGCGTTTAATAATATCTTCAGGCGATATGCCTAAGTTTTCAATTGCAAATTGAGCATCTTCGGCCAACTCACTTTTAGGGTATTTCTCAATAAATTCTTGATATGTTGCTTTTGCTTTTGCAATATTTCCCATGTGATTTTCGTATACAAAACCTGTTAAAAACAAGGCTTCCTCAGCATAATGATGCTTAGGATAATTTTCTTGAATACGTTTAAAAATAGCAATCGATTCTTCATGCAATGTCATGTCCTTTTTTTGCGAAGCGATTGCCCCCATACTTTGTCCTGCTTTAAATAAAAATTCAGGAGCACGCTCATCATCAGGGTATTTGTCTGCAAAGGCCATGTAGGCATCTTTTTCTTTGGCCATGTTTTCAATACTAAACACACTGTCTTGCGCTTGCAGTGCTTCAATTTCTTGTAAAGCTTTTTCTTTAGGCGATTGACAAGCCACAACAACTAACGCCACAAGGGCTAAAACAAATTGTATATTTTTTTTCATATGGTTTAATGTATGCGTAATGGTTATTTTATTAGTACTGACCTGTAGATAGCATCACCAAAGTACAAGCAATAACAGGTTCAATATTATTTTCTTTTAGTAAATTTTCAAAGTATGTATTTTCAGTTCCAGGGTTAAATATTACACGTTTGGGGTGCAATCCTACTATATAATCATAATAAGGTTGTTGATTTTGCGGACCAACATATAAAGTTACCGTATCAACTTCTACCTGAGGAGCTGCAAGATGAATTGAAATTCCAGCAATTTCACCATGCTTGATTCCATATAAAACAATAGGGTGACCATGGCTTGTAAGCATCATAGCTGCTTTGTATGCATATCTATCAGGGTTAGGTGTGGCACCTAAAACTAAAGTTGGTTTAGCCATTACTTATTTTTAAAGCAAATAAACACCTAAATTTATAAATGGTGAAATAGGTTATTCGCCAAGATATGCACAGTGCCGAAAAAACTGATTTGTATGAAAATCATTGTCAACATGTATTGCTTTGTTTTTCAACCCAAACCGAAATTAATATAAAGGATAGGGTGCATCAGGCTTTTTTGTTATTTTCGCACACTTTAAAAGCGGCAGCAAGTCATATTAAGTTAAGCAGCAAATGAAAATATCATACAATTGGTTAAATACTCTTATAAACGTAAATCTTAGTCCAGAAAAGATTGATGAACTGTTAACTGGTACAGGACTTGAAGTGGAAGGTATTACACAATACAACACGATAAAAGGTGGATTAGAGGGTATAGTTGTGGGTGAAGTTAAAACCTGCATAAAGCACCCCAATGCTGATAAATTAAGTGTTACTACTGTTGATGTAGGTGGACCAGAATTGTTACACATTGT
>JBILPP010000203.1:0-3792 GCA_044373765.1 Bacteroidia bacterium | reverse complement strand
CTTACGTGCTTCGCTGTTTTTAAGCTGGTTGTTGTTTAAAATCAAATCCGTATACGATGAGTTGTCTAACAAGCTGTCTACCATCTCTGCATCAAACTCGGCATATTGAATTTCATCTAAGAAATTTTTACCTTCTTTATCTAATTCATAACAAAGTAAACCTATAAAAATACAAATATCGCGACTCAACATTTCCATGGTTTCTTCGCTAATTAAATAAGCATAATCCGATTTAATGTCGAGGTAGAAATCAAATGTTTCTTTAAAAAACTTGCCATAAAAATCGGCATTGTTCTTTAATTCAATAAACTTGGCATCGGTGGCTAAAACAAACTTGCCATCCAATAAATCGCCTACAATTTCTTTATGATATCTAGGAAAGTCCATGTCGTTTAATTTTAATTTTTGGTACGCGTAAATTCATATCTGAAGTTCTTATCACTTGCCTATCGGCAGTTGGATCGAACTCTAATTCAATGTCATCTTCAAATAATAGGGTAGAGAGGGAGAAAAATTTCTCCGTTTCAATATCCTCGTATTCGCTTCTTAAAGTAATACCTGCCCACTCAAAAAAGTTAGTCATCGGTAATTCTTTCATTAACTGCTCGCGGTAAAATTCTTTATTAAAAATCCATTTATCGCTTGCACTTAGGTTAGGGTCTTCCAAATACACATCATCGTTTTGCATGTATTGTTGTACATACTCTAACGAGTTAAAATACATGGCATTGTTATATGGGTATGCCCTGATAGATTTTGGCACAAATGGTGTTTCTGATTTGTTCGGGTTTTTCAAAAACTCAATCCAGCCCGTTAATATCATCGATTCGCTTCTTATGCGCTCAATCAATGGCAATAATTCGTTGGTTAGTATTTTTGATTGACGAAGTAAATCATCATTGGTTTGCACCAAAAAAACATACAATTTTTCAAATTGCTGACGGGCCATTTCGTCATCAAAATTTAACCTGCGTACATTTATGTATTGCGAAATATCAAGCAACCTATTGGTTATGGAGTCTGAATTGCTCACATCCAAAATGGTATTTAAAGGAGTGATGTAATAATCAATCCAAAAACTGGCCTTTCGTACTTTTTCGCGGTAATCTATTTTATCAACGTTAGATTTTAACTCTTTGGTTTCGGCAATTAAACGAAGCGTATTTTTCTCTACTGCTTCTGTGAAATCGCGCACCTCATTATTTAAATCGCTGATGCGTTGTAATAAAATGTTGCGGTCTTTGTTAATGCCCTCTTTAATTTTTTTGAACAACGATGTTACCGAGTGCTCATATTTTTCAATGGTTTCGGGCAATAGCGGTTTAAACTCACTTAAAATAAATTCCAAAAACTTAAAATACATGGGGCGTATTTCAAAGTCGTCTGCAATCTTTTTAAAGAATTTATACTCAATCAGCTTATTTAAAATATCGCTGTCGTGTTCAGCTAAAATAGCATTCAAATCCTCTCGTCTAACTAGGCCGTCTTTCAACTGCACGTCAAACAATTCCTTGATGATATCAAAGTAATTGGAGAGGAAATTTAATATGGTCCGTGGTTCTGTTCTCATATTTATATTTTAGATCACAGTTACACTTCTAATTTTAAACTTTTATCAACCACCTCGCCATAGGCCGCATTGGTTTTTTCGTTGATGTTGATTTTACCTGTACTGCGGAAAATGAAATAGTATTTACCAAAGCCAGGAACCGCATCAGGGGCAGCAAAAATCGGAATAAAGTAATGCTCCTTGCAAAAGCGTACCAACTCCGGTCGGTTTTGCTTGTCAATAGTAGCTACCTCATCTATAAACAAGGCGATACGGTTTTCATGATCGGCTACAGCTAATCGGTTAATGATGTTCATAACAATCACCAAACGAATCATTTTATCTGTACCATCACTCTCAATTTGCTGACTTAAATCTACTTGTTTGGTGCTTCCTTTACGGCTTAAGTGTAAGGTAATATCAAACAAATCATCAAACTCTATTTTTTGTCCGCTTTCTAAATAATGATCAAGCACCTTTAAGTTTTCGCTGTTATCAAACTCAAACATCAGCTGTCCGCTAATTTGTTGTATTTGGCTAATCTTACGAACCTCTTCAACCAATCGCTTGTTGTCAATTAACTCAATGGTTAACGATTCGATGTCGGAGATACGGGTTTGCGATAGTTTGGTGTTGAATTTATTGTATAAAAACTCCTTAAATTCTTCGTAACGCTTAAGTAACGTGTAAGCTGGGTTAGCAAATTGGGTTGATATACTTTCAAGTAAAGACTGTACACTGCGTTCTTTGTCTTCAATTAAAGCAACTTCCTCTTCTACGTATTTAATAAAATCGTTTTCATCCGCAAAGGTGCTTTGTAATTTATCACGCAATTTTTCAAATAAATGGTCTTTGTTTGATTTGATGGTGATGCGGTCTTGCCAGTTTAATTTAATTTTATTGTAGAGTTGATCCAAACTTTCGTTGGTTTCAAACTCATCGCCAACCAAGCCTAACTCATCAATTTCATGCTTCATTTCTATCAGCTTGTTGATGCGTTCTTGGCGTTTTTGCTTTTCATCTAACAAATCGCGCAACTCATTACTTTTACGTGCAATGGTTTTAGCAATTTGTTTTTGTTCGGTTTCATATTTCTCCTTTTCCACCATTAAATCATTCAAATCGCCCTTTAGGCGCTCTAATGCCTTAACCAAAGTAGGTTTAGCTTTTATGCGAACAATTTTGTTTTTAATGGTTTCAATTTCTGCACCAATTCTTTGTAACTCGTTGTTTGATGCTTCTAAATCCTGAACAACTTTTAATAAACTTTCTTGCTGTATTTTATCTTCTTTAAGTGCCGCTAATTCTTCTTTTAATTCATCAACATTCTTAAAGTCTTTAATAACAATGTTTTTTGAAATATCAATCTGCCCATCAAATACACTAAGCGTTTGGCTTATTTTGTGAATTTGTTTCATCACTTGGTCGCCTGGTAAACTGCTTACTTGCTCACTTAAAATGGAGTTTAACAATTTACGGTTTTCAACCGAGCCCGATATTTTATTGATAAGTAGGTTGCTGTAATTTTTAACCTGCATGTCAATGCGCGCAATTTGATCGTTGATGCGCACAATTCTATTTTCTATTTGCTGGCTATTTAAGCGCTGCAACTCGGCCATGGTAATGCGGCTTTCAATATTCTTACGCTGTTGGTCGAAGTTGGCCAACTGCTCGTTTAAAATATTAAGCGGCTCGTAGGCATCAATCTCTTTAATCTCGTTTTCTTTTTCGTGAAGCAATTGCGTGCGCGAGTTAATCTCAGCTTCTTTACCACCAATTTTACGGTCTAAATCGGCTTTAGCAGGAATTAACTCCTCGTTCATTTCTGTATTTAACCTGCCAATGGCCTTGTCTTTTTCGTGCAATTGAACTTGCAACTCGGGCATGGTGTGTTTATAGCTTTTATCAAAACCATAAAACAACTCGCTAATTATGCGTGCTTTGGCGTTGTACTGACTAACCAATTCGCGGAATTCGTCAAACTCATTCTTTACCGATTTAAGGTTACGAATTTCGTTGTTCACGCGTTTTAAGTCGTTTATGTCTTTTTTATTTTTTTGCGAAAAGTTTAAGGTTTCGTTCTCGCGGTTATCGGCTACAATAAGTGCCTCTTTTAAGTTTTTATTGGTAATTAATTTGGTGTTAATAAGGTAGCGGTAAATACGCGAAAAGTTATTGCTTATCCCTTCGCTGCGCACACTGTCATCAAGCCAAACTACACCATTGTTACGTTTACCACGTTG
>JBILPP010000202.1:0-3850 GCA_044373765.1 Bacteroidia bacterium | reverse complement strand
CCTACATTAAAAGTGTAATGCTCTACCAGCTGAGCTACGAAATCGAAATATGTGTTACTAGAAAAAAAAAGCAATCATTTCTGATTGCTTGGTTGTGATTCCGCTGGGATTCGAACCCAGGACCCCTACATTAAAAGTGTAATGCTCTACCAGCTGAGCTACGAAATCAATTCCTTTTGTTTAACGAAACTAGGAGTGTTTCGGTTTTTTACTTAACCATTTGTGGTGGTTGAGCGGGTGCAAAGATAGGAAGCCTTTTCAATTGAACAAATGTGAGGCTAAATATTTTCGTCTTTTTTTGCTTGCCCCCTTTTTATGAGGCACTTATTTTTGTTATGATACTGTTAAATGGTCTGTTTTTTCAAGCGCTTTGCGCTGTTCGCTATTCTTTTGTTTCTAATACCACAAAAGGCACAATCATTTCTTCTAAACTAATACCGCCATGCTGAAAAGAGTTGGTGTACATATTTACATGGTAATTGTAATTGTTTGGGTAAGCCATAAAATCGTTGCCAGTTGCAAATACATAACGGCTGCTTACGTTTGGTTTAGGCAAAAAGGCCTCAGCCGGATCTTTTACTGTAAACAATTCACTTTCGTTGTAGTTTAAATTTTTACCATGTTTGTACCTTAAGTTGGTACTTGTACTTCTGTCGCCAATAATTTTTACCGCATTTTTTACCCTAATGCTGCCATGATCGGTGGTAATAATAATTTTAGCTTTTTTACCCGCAATACGTTTTAAGGCATCAAACAAAGGCGAGTGCTCAAACCAGCTGGCCGTTATGCTGCGGTATGCAGCTTCATCTTCGGCTAGTTCCTTCATTACATTCATTTCGGTACGCGCATGGCTAAGCATGTCTACAAAGTTGTATACAATTACATTAAACTTATTGTTAAACATGTTAGGTATGTCATCTACCAATCGTTTGCCATTATCAAAGTTGGTAATTTTGGTGTAGCTAAATTTTTCTTTGTAACCCAAGCGGTTAAGCTGTATGCCCAATAGTTCTTCTTCGTGCAAGTTTTTGCCTTCATCCTCTTCTTCATCAACCCAAAGCTTAGGATATGATTTGGCTATTTCGCTGGGCAGCATGCCGCTAAAAAAAGCATTGCGCGCATAGTGTGTGGTGGTAGGTAAAATGGTTAAGTAATTGTCATCAGTGGTTAATCTAAAATGTTCGTTTAACTGACTCTGAATAACTTTCCATTGGTCGTACCTGAAGTTGTCTAACAAAATCAAAAACACAGGAACATCGCTTTTTAACTCGGGTAGTACCTTGTTTTTTATTGCATTATGACTCATAACGGGTGTGTTTTGATCAGGTTTGCGCAAAAAATTGGTAAAGTTCTTTTTAATAAATTTGGTCCACTCGCGGTTGGCTTCTGTTTTTTGCATCATTAAAATTTCGTCCATCCCCGTATCATTACTAGCGGCTAATTCCAGCTCCCAATACACCAGTTTTTTGTACAAGTTAACCCACGAGGTATAGTCGCTCACTTCATTAAGCTCCATACCAATATGCCTAAACTCCTGTTGATAGGTTTGTGCTGTTTTTTCGCTCACCAACCTTTTGTTGTCTAACAACTTTTTAATAGAGAGTAATATTTGGTTCGAGTTAACAGGTTTTATTAAGTAATCGGCAATTTTACTACCAATGGCATCTTCCATGATATGCTCTTCTTCGCTTTTGGTAATCATTACCACGGGCACGTCTGGCAATAAACTTTTAATGGGGGTAAGGGCTTCTAAGCCACTAATACCAGGCATGTTTTCATCTAAAAAAACAATATCGTAGTGCTTGTTTTTACAAGCTTCTATGGCATCATTTCCACTGGTAACCTTATCAACGGTGTAACCTTTATTGGTTAAAAAAATAATATGTGGTTTGAGTAATTCTATTTCATCATCAGCCCAAAGGATGCAGGTATTGTTCATATAAAGATTATTTTTGCTAAGTTGTGTATATCAAGAAACGAATTAGTAGACAAATATTGTGCAAAGCTTCCCAAACAAAAAGAAAATAATTAACGACCCTGTTTATGGGTTTGTAAATATAACCTCAGAATTAATTTTTGATTTAATAGAACACTCCGTATTTCAGCGTTTACGCAGAATAAAACAGTTGGGGTTGTCTAACTTGGTATACCCAGGTGCTTTACATACTCGCTTTCAGCATGTAATTGGTGCCATGAGTTTAACTGCTCAGGCGGTTGATGTGCTAAGAGCCAAAGGCATAGAAATTACCGATGAGGAAAAGGATGCTGTTTGTGCGGCTGTTTTATTGCACGACATTGGCCATGGGCCATTTAGCCATACACTTGAACAAGTGTTGATTAAAGAGGTGCACCACGAACAACTTTCGTTGGCTTTTATGATGATGTTAAACGAAGAGTTTAATGGAAAACTGGGTAAGTGTATTCAAATATTTACCAACCAATACCATAAAAAATTCCTGCATCAATTGGTAAGCAGCCAGTTAGATATGGATAGGCTTGATTACTTGCGTAGAGATAGCTTTTACACGGGTGTACAAGAGGGTGTAATTGGCCACGATCGCATCATAAATATGCTAAATGTATATGATGATGAGCTGGTGATTGACGAAAAAGGAGTGTACAGCATCGAGAAATTTTTGATTGCACGCAGGCTCATGTATTGGCAGGTTTATTTACATAAAACGGTAATTGCTGCCGAAACACTTTTGGTTAAAGCCATGCAACGTGCCAGCTATTTGGCCAACAAAGGAGTAGATTTATTTGCTTCGCCCGACTTTAAATTCTTTTTGTACGAAAAACCGGGAGCCGAGCAATTGTTAAATAACCCAGAGGTGTTGATGCGTTACAGCAAGCTTGATGACAGCGATATATTTCTATCTATAAAAGTTTGGTGCGATCATAGCGACAAGGTATTAAGTGATTTGTGTACCCAAATTAGAGATAGGCATTTGCCCAAAATTGAGTTGAAGAATGAAGAACCTTTTAACCCAAGTAGGGTTAACGAACTTAAACAGCAAGTTGCTAAACAAAAGGGAATTAGCCTCGAAGATGCCGAGTATTATGTATTTACCGATAGTGTGAGTAACAAAGCTTACAGTCCCGAAGGTTTTAACATAAAAGTTTTGTACAAAAACGGCACTACGGCTGATATTACAGCCGCATCTGATCAGTATAATATATCTGCCTTGGCAAAGTCGGTTACCAAATACTTTTTATGTTACCCGAAAAATATATAAATTGCCGGGCTAACACGTGATTTTAGTTAACGTAAATTAATGCAAATATCAGTAAAGGAACTTAGCAAGCTGCTTCAGGGCGAGGTTATTGGTGATGAAAATGCACTACTACATACCGTTGCCAAAATTGAAGAAGGCCAACCCGGAGCATTATCGTTTTTAGCTAATCCCAAATACGAACCACACATTTATACCACACAAAGTACAGCTGTGTTGGTTAATCGCTCGTTTATTCCCGAATCGCCCATTGCTACTACTTTAATTAAAGTGGATGATGCTTACCAAGCCTTTACTTATTTGTTAGAACAGTTTGCAAATGTGGGCAAAGGTGCAGCAGGCGTTGATAAAACAGCGGTGTTAGAGGCCAGTGCAAAGGTTCATTCGAGTACTTTTGTAGGTGCATTAACATACATTGGTCAGGAAGCAGAAATTGGCGAAAAATGCCAAATACATCCTCAGGTTTATATTGGTGCAGGTGTTAAAATTGGAAACAATGTAACCTTGTATGCTGGGGTGAAAATTTACCATTTGTGCACCATTGGCGATAATTGCATTGTGCATGCAGGTGCTGTTATTGGCAGTGATGGTTTTGGTTTTGCGCCATTACCTGACAG
>JBILPP010000201.1:0-3856 GCA_044373765.1 Bacteroidia bacterium | reverse complement strand
AAAATAGACGTTTTACCGTTAACGAAAAAAGCCTAAACGAATGAAATTTCATTATAATATAAATCATAATTAAATATAATACAACATTTATAGTCTTGTAATTCAATTATCTATAATAATGTAAAATTATTAATTACTTACAATTCAATTTTCACCTAAATGATATGATTAATTTAAACTTAACTTTTATTTGAAGTTGTATAAAATATTATGAACTGATGACCGACAACAAGCACCATACATTTTATACCTTTGAATATCATGGTAAATAAAAACACACTTAAGCCCAGCCCTAAGGATATTAAATTCTTGACCATTTTTAGCATTATACTAACCGTTGCTCTATTACCATTTTTTAATGCATCAGTTTTTTCCATTGACGATTATCACTTATTTTATGAAGGCATTAATAATCCAAATACCATTCGTTTTTCAATAGAAAGTGGGCGTTGGTTTGGAATCATTATGTTTAAATTTTGGAATCTGTTTATAGGAAATAGTGGATTTAGTGGAATAATAATTTCATATATTTCCGTATGTATCCAATTCGTATTTTGCGCCTATTTATTGGTAAAATCATTTAAGCTAAACACACAAAGCTGGTATATTCCAATTGTGATATCGCTTGGTTTCATTCATGTTTTTAGTGCCGAAATATTAACCTTTAAAATAGGGTTAATGGTTAACATAGGGTTTTCGTTTTTGTATGCTATTTCGTTTTACTCGTGGTATTTGATGCGAAAATTCGATGGCAAGTTTTTATTAGCAATAATTGGAATTGTTTTATCATTGGCAGCCTACCAAGTAATTATTAATGCCCTAATTGTAATTACATTACTAGGTTTTGTTCTAGAAATAAGCACCCAAGAAAAAGAAGAAACCCTAACAATTAAAAAGCTTAAACAGAATCCTTTCATTATAAAGTTAGTTGGTATTATTTTAGGTACGGCCGTTTACCTAATAACCAATAAAGCTGTTTTAGCCTATATGGGGTTAACAAGTTCAACTCGTTCACAGTTTATCACATTATCAAATGTAAATGTAAGGGTTAATCAAATTTACGTGTTATTTAAAAACGTACTTTTTGATGCGCACTCATTCTTAATACCACAACCAACTAAGCTGCTGTTTTTGGGTGTATTATGCCTAACAATAATTTTGATTATAGCAAGGATTTCTATTAGATTCAATACTGTTTATCGTAAATTTTTGTTGGCTATTGGCTTAATAACTTTAGTATGCATAAGTTTATTATCTACTGCCATATCAGGCCTGTTTCTTGAGGTTTGGTGGATGGTTCCGAGGATGTTTACAGGTTTTGGCATGTTTACCATGCTTATTTTTATTATCGCATTTCAAGTCAACAAATCTGCATTTATACATAAATTGCTTTTATTGGCATTAATTACTTCTACAATGTCTCATATTAGTATGAACCATAATATTGCCAGCGATCAAGCATACCTCAATTTTTTAGATAGGAGTAAAGCGCAAAGAATACTAAGTGAATTAGAGAAAATTGACGGATTTAAAACTAAGCGACTTTATATTCATCAACGCCCTGATTGTTGGGTGAATGAATACAACATCAAAACAAATGTTGGTGATATGAATTTGTCGGCATTCTGTGCTTCGTGGTCTAAATACAAACTTTTGGAATATGTTGCAGGATACCCAATTACACCAACCAATAATAACGACAACCTCTATATTGATAGTTTATATCAAACCATTAATGAACAGGAAAAACCACTTTGGCCGCATAAAAAGGGCATATGGGTAAACGATAGCATTATTGCAATTTTTCCTTAGCCTAATAACTTTTCAAGCCACGGTTTCTTTTCGAACTTCTCCACCCAATTGTTTAAATATTGATCCTGTGTTAGCGAATGTGTAATCAGGTGTAATTTTAAATGCCAAGCAAAAGCATCACGAGCTTGCTTAAACGGGTGTTTATATTTTTGCTTATTTAAGAATATAAACAACTCGTTAAGTTCAGTTTTATCCATGTATCTTAGTTTACAAAAATCGTTAAACACTTGCTGCAAATTATCAGGTATGGTAAGTTGGGCATAGCGATGAATATCTTTTCTTATCTCAATTGCATAATCCTCTTGGGTATCGTCAGTTTTAGGACCATCACTAACAAAATAAGAAATTAAAGGCGTTTGAAGGTTATAGAAATTTAAATTATGTTTTAAGCAACTTAACCAAAATCCATAATCTTGGGCTCGCACGTATTGGGAATTGTATTTAACAACCTGCCCCCAAAAGTTGGGCCTGTTTTTGAGTATTACAGACGGATTTGCCATTGGGCTATTTATTAATAAATATGCCACAATCATCTCATGACGCTCGTTTAAAGGCCAAGTATTTTCTGTTTCATTAACCACAAACATGGCTGAACAAATGTCTATATGCGGATTGGCTTCCATAAAGGCAACTTGCTGCTCAAAACGTGTTGGAAATGATTTGTCGTCACTGTCGTTGTAGGCAATGTAAGGAGTTGTTATTTGTGGCAAAATAAAATTTAATACATCAGACTTTAAAATTATATGCGCTGGTAATATCACCACTTGGTGCAAGCAAGTAATTTCTACCTCAATAGGTTTATGCGTTAAAATCAACCACTCTAAATTACTCAATGTTTGGCGATTCATGCCAATAACACATCGTTCAAAACGACTTTCGTTTTGATGCAGGTATGTAACAACAGTTAGTTTATTCATTAATGCTTAAAGTGTAAGTTCGAAGAAAACAATTTTACACTAACATATCACATTGTATTTAAGGAACAACTAAAATTTAATACTTGCTTAACACTATTGGTTATGCCTCATTATAATTTATTACATTCGTCATGTGCAAAAAGCCATAACAACAATACAATTATTAACTGCTTTTATTATTTGCGTTTTACCTATTCGAGTAATTTCTCAGCAAGCTGATATCCAACTGTTACGTTACTTAAACAGCAACCACAATGCATCGGCAGATCCAATATTTAAAACCGTTACCAATAGTGTATTTCCCATAGCTTTTGCAGTGCCAGCAGTTGTTACCAGTTTGCATCTTATAAAAAAAGACAGTGCCAATAAACAACGAGCAATTATAATTGGTGGTACATTAATTATTTCATCGGCAGTAACCGGAATACTTAAATATAGCATACAACGGGAAAGACCCTTTGTTACCTATCCTGACATTAAACACATCACACCAGAAGATAGTTATTCGTTTCCATCTGGGCACACCTCTACAGCTTTTGCATTGGCCACCTCTGTTACCATTGCATACCCTAAATGGTACGTGGCTGCACCAGCTTATTTATGGGCAAGTTCAGCCGCATATTCTCGTATGCGGTTAGGAGTGCATTACCCAAGCGATGTTTTAGCTGGGGCTTTAATAGGAAGTGGTTCGGCATGGTTATGCTACAAACTAAACAAGCATTTGCAACAACGTAAATAAATTACATTAAAAAGTACCTGATTAAAAAAGCAGCATCAAGCATGGTATAAATACCAAGGGTATGTTTGTTAATGGCATTACGTAGTTTTTTTTGGTCAGGGTTTTGGGTCGAGTCAAAAACAAAAAACGGTATACCCGACTTCATTTTTGTCCAAACACTACTGTTATCAGAAAGGTATTCATTAAAAGACAATTGCTTATCAGGATGAGTAAAGTTATAGTAGTTCCAACCACGTTTGTTGATTAAAGTAGCACCTATTAAACCCACAATAATTAACAGAATAAGCATACAATCTTGTTATTTAACTAAATATATTAAATACAATTAAGCTACTTACATATGCGAGGGCAGTCATGTACACAAATTGTACAATAGGCCACTTCCATG
>JBILPP010000200.1:0-3881 GCA_044373765.1 Bacteroidia bacterium | reverse complement strand
ATAAACTCAACACATTTAAAACTTAAATCAACTGCGGTTATTTTTTGTGCGCCACGTGAGGCAAATTCATAACTTATATTACCAGTTCCGCTAAATAAATCCAATACAACTAGCTCATCAATATTAAAGTTATTTTCAATAATATTAAAAAGGCTTTCCTTGGCTCTATCGGTTGTTGGGCGCACAGGAAGTCCTTTGGGTGGGGTAATTAAAATGCCTTTTAAATTTCCGCTAATTATTCGCACAATAAAGTATGTATAGCTAAATAATGTTGTTGTTCCTGAAACTCCCTAAATGATAATGGATATTGTAAGCCATCAACCCTATTGATGGTTTGCACATTTGGAATATACTTTTTAAGTAACCCCATAGTTGCTGATGTGGAAGAGATATCACCCATTACGTAAATGCCAAACTTATCAGCTTGTAATTTTAATTGCTCGGCTACCGATAAAATAAAATATACAGTGTCAGTATCTGCATCAACATGGTAAGTATTTAAAAATTTTATTTCGTTTTGATGGTATTGTAGAATCGCTATAAAGGAATTAGATACGTAAACCAATAAATGTTGCTTAAGATCAGATTCATTAAATTCTGCTGCAGTTTGTAAAAGCACCATACTTTGATGCATAATTAATGGAGCACCAAAAATGCTGTTGATGGCAGCATAGCAATGTTGCGATAAACTAAAAACGCATACGGATTGATTTTTAGGTAATGCGCTATGCAGCACCTGCAAGTCGGTTAGTTTTTTGTGAACAAGGTTTAAGTATGTACCAGCTTGATTCACATCAAATAAAGCTTCAGGTATCATGCTAAAGGTTTCGTTATCAATAAAAACGCGGATGTTTTTATAAGAAATACTGTACCACTCTAGTGCATTCACTAAATGTAATAATTGAGAGGCATTTGCTTCTAAAATATTAATATTGGTATTAATGTACCTGAAACCAAGCACCCTGTTTGCGTTAAATAGGGTAAAACTAATGCGGTTTGTACCCAAACAAATGTCTAATGCATAATTTTCCTTGGCCGATAAATCTAGCTCACTATCGGTATAAGTAAAAGTGTGGTATGAATCTGTTTGGCTTTGCATGTATGCTTGTTTACTTTCGCAGGGCGTAAAAGTAATAAAAATTATTATATGATGAAGTTTAAGCCTGCAGAACCAGATTTTGTGGAAATGGTAAAAGAGAAAATAGGGGGTAACCACTTTTCTAAACACATAGGCATTCATATTCACTTTATTGATGCTGGAGAAATAGAAGCTACCATTGATTTAGAAGGGTATCATCATCAACAAATGGGATATGTGCATGGAGGAGTTACAGCAACGTTTGCCGATGTGGTAAGCGGTTTTGCAGCTTTTACTTTGGTTAAAAGAGGGCAGGGCGTGGTAACAGCCGATTTAAGAATAAGTTATTTAAATCCAGGCATTGGTACTAAGCTTTATGCTAAAGGATGGGTGATAAAAGCCGGCAGCCGCATGCATTTTTGTGAGGCTGAAATTTGGACTGTTGACGAAAACGGCAAACGTACCGATGTTGCCAAATCTAGCAGTACCATGGTGGTGGTGTGATTTTCTCAAGATAAAAATAAAAAGTGCTCTAATATAAAACTACAACTTTTTTTAATAAATACCCCTCAGTCATGTCCACGCAAAGGCTTTGCATGACAATGCCGAATTTATTTCGGCACAGCGCTTCCATCGGGTACTTTTTGCTTTTAAATATTGCTTTGTTCTGTCTATTAAATTATAGAGAGGATGCATTCAAATGTTAGAATGATAAACCATGCTTGAAGGACTTAATACGGCCTATGATGATTTTACGTAGAAAAATTATACTCAATTAATACCCCTCAGTCATGGCCATGCAATGGCTCTGCATGACAGCTCCCCTGAAGGTGAGCAGCTCTTCCATTTGGTGATTTTTGGTTTTGGATACAGCTTTGTTGTGTGAATAAATTATTGAGTGGACGTGTTCCCATCCTTTCAGGAGGGGTGGCCGCAGGCCGGGGTGGTTACATGTACCGATTGATGAACCATGCTTGAATGCCTCTCTGCGGCAAATCATGATTTTACGCAACAATCAAGGTTTCTGTTTGCGGTTTGGGCTTTGTAAGCAATTCGGAAATGAAGCGCAGCGTAATGGCTAGAATTGTGAGGCAAAAACGCACTCAGTAGATTGTAGTAAAAGCATCATAAGCCTTGACTTTTTTGAATACTTTTGTGTCAAAACAAAAAGTATTGCCGGTTTGGGGTGGCAACCCCAAGTTCAAAAGATTATTATCTCTTTTGTCACTTTTTGTGTGGGCCAAAAGTAACCAAAAAGCCCACCACGAATACCAAATCCGACCTGATTCCTCGCACAAGCCAACCGCCCCTAGGGCCGAATCAGTTGGATTTCACACCATTCGTGGACACCCACCGCACGCTGAGTCATTCAATCAGGTATTATCGATTGCAGATAAATATAAAATAAACTCAAGATTGATTTTTGAACCATGCCTGAAGGACTCTATACGGCCTATGATGATTTTACGTAGAAAAATTATACTCAATTAATACCCCTCAGTCATGGCCATGCAATGGCTCTGCATGACAGCTCCCCTGAAGGTGAGCAGCGCTTACCACCAATGATTTTCATATATAATAATGACTTTATTTTAAAGTCAAATAATCAAATGGATTTTCAGGAGGCACCGAATCAAGTTCGGTATTTGCAAGGTGACTCAGGCCGGGGTGGTGTATTGATTTTATTGTATTAAGAACTACCCCTTCTTTTTCTTCTTTTCACCCTCTTCCCGCCAAGGTAACTTGCCAATTTTATACATGTAACGTTGCACTACAGTTGCTTTTCTGTTAATGTATTTGCTAGGTTTATTGGCCTTGAATTTTCGTGGATTTGGCAAACATGCTGCTATCAATGCACATTCACGTTTACTTAAAGTTTGAGCATTTTTATTAAAGTAATGCTGGGCAGCAGCCTCTACACCATATATTCCATCACCCATCTCTATGATGTTAATATACACCTCTAAAATGCGCTTTTTGGTCCAGAGCAATTCTAAGCAAACGGTAATCCCAATTTCTGGTAGTTTCCTAATCCAGCTGCGTTTGGGCGTAAAAAACAGATTTTTGGATGTTTGCTGGGTAATGGTGCTTGCACCGCGCATTTTTTTTCCAGTTTTCATTCCTGTTTTTACCGACTTATAGATTTGTTCAAAATCAAACCCATAATGACTAATAAACTTAATATCCTCGCTGGTTAATACTGCGTAACAAAACTTATCGGTAACGTAGTCAATGCTTTTCCAGCTTTTTGTAAGTTTAATGGGTTTGTCATTGGCTATTTGCTCAATCACTCGTTGCACATGTAAAGGAGTCAACGGTACTGGAACCACGCGATAAAGTATGATTAATAACATGGCAAACTGAAATCCAATAACAAACAAACTAAACAGGAGCAGTCCTATTTTTTTGAGCGCTTTACTAAGATTAAATCCACCAGATTTTTTAACCATCTTGCAATGATAAGAAGTATTGAATACACATCACACAACTTTTATAATTTATGCAAACATGGGTTTGTTGTTTGTTGTAAATTATGGAAAGGAATTTGGGGCGATCACTGAAACCAAAGAATTGCAAGGAAGGGATAACCACAAGGTTCACCAAGTTTTTCAATGAGTGCACTAAGTTTTGTCTGTCATACAAACTACTGAATTTCACGGACTCCTTGTGCCTGTGCCTTTGTGGTTCAACATCCCAATCGCTGAGTTTAATAAATAATTATCTTTTGCCCAAAGCCAACTATTCACGATTATTGCCAACACATGAGTGAGTTTACATTTAAACAGTTTACTGTAAAGCAACA
>JBILPP010000199.1:0-3893 GCA_044373765.1 Bacteroidia bacterium | reverse complement strand
ACACCAACCACAGAAAATTACGCAACAGGTACTCCAAGTCCTGCTGCTGCAAAAATACTTGCCGAAAAAGGCGTTGATCCAAAAGATGTTAAAGGCACTGGAGTTGCTGGACGTATTACCAAAGCTGATGCCGTTGCCGCAGATTTGAAAATGACAACCAATGAAACTAAGTCGCGTAACGATCGTACGGAGAAAATGACATCACTACGCAAAACTGTTGCAAAACGATTGGTTGCTGTGAAAAACGAAACAGCTATGTTAACTACTTTTAATGAAGTAGACATGAAGCCAATTATGGATTTACGTGCGCAGTTCAAAAATCAGTTTAAAGAAACGCATGGTGTTAACCTTGGCTTTATGAGCTTTTTCACCAAAGCAGTGACCATTGCTTTACAGCATTTCCCTGCTGTTAATGCTTATATTAATGGCGAAGAAATTATCTACCACGACTACTGTGATATTTCTATTGCTGTTAGCGCTCCTAAAGGATTGGTTGTGCCTGTTATACGCAATGCAGAAAGTATGAGCCTAGCTGATATCGAAAGAGAAGTAGCTCGTTTAGCTTCAAGAGCCCGCGAAAATAAATTAGGTTTAGACGAAATGAGTGGTGGTACATTCACCATTACCAACGGAGGAGTTTTTGGCAGTATGATGAGTACGCCAATTATTAATGCGCCTCAGTCGGCTATATTAGGCATGCACAACATTGTGGAACGTCCTGTGGTAAAAGATGGTCAGATTGTAGCACGCCCGATGATGTATTTGGCGTTAAGTTATGATCATAGAATAATTGATGGCCGTGAGTCAGTAGGTTTTTTGGTTAAAGTAAAACAATGCCTAGAAAACCCAACCATGTTGCTAACTTCAGGAAACGATCCTCAGAAATTGATATTGGGATTATAATCCTAATAATATACTAAATACAAAAAGCTCCATTCGGAGCTTTTTGTATTTAGTATAAAACTGTTAATTTCAGTTTAAGTCAAAATATATCGGCTGGTTAACTTAATGCTGGTTAATAATTAATCGCTCTACATGAATAAATTGTCCGCGCTGAACGGTTAAATAGTAAGTCCCCTTATTTATTTCTGGTAAATCTAATTGCAGCGCCTCGGTGTATAAGCCATTAAAAAGTTGTTTAATGTGTTGGCCGTTTAGGTTACTTAAGTTAATTTTTACTTGGTGGTTTTTGTTGGATTCAGGAAGTTCAACGGTCACTTTTTTGGCTGCTGGATTTGGGTATACATTTACTTGCCAAACTTTATCATCATTAATTTTAACTGTAGATGTTTGGACAGATTTAGTAAACCATACCTCATATACGGTATTGTTTGCGGTACTTTGTGTGCCTGTGTTTATCCAAAAAATATTTTTTTGGCTACTGTTTATTCCTCCCACAATATATCCAATAAGTATACTATCGTTTTTATTGCTGTTTAATTTTAATACGTTGTTGTTGTAAGATTGTAATTCATTCGTGGGTATAAACTCAGATCCTGCGCCTAAATATCCGGGCATTTCTGTGCTAAATTTATGTTCACTTAAATTACCACTCGCATCTCTTCTTACATAGCTTATTGTTTTAACAAAAGGTACGCTGTCGTTTTGTATAATTTGTCCGTTTTCATTGGCGTAAAATTGACTAATTCCACCAAAAAATACCGTATACATGTTTTGATTAATGGAATCAAAAATTGGAACATTTGCCGAATGATATTGGCTTAAATATTGGTTGAATCCATTGTTTACTTGATGGCCGTTTGCCCTTACATCAACTGTATTTAGCCATGGTAAGTCTAAGTTGTACTGAAATACTCCAGTCCATATCGTATACCACTCGTTGTCATTTATGTCAATATTTGGAGTGAAGTTATAGTCTCTTCTATGCAAGTTTGTAGAGTCGGTAATCGCAGCATAACTACTTACATAAAAAGTATCGTTGGTGTTTACCACTGTAAATTTTCTGATTTGATTGGTGTATGCTTGTGTAAATGATGGTCCACCCATGGGGTTATATCTTCCATCAAAACGGTTGCCACATACTAAATACATGGTATCGTTTAACATGCCTAAATGCCCCCCTGTTACCGCCATACTCTCGTTGGTTAATTGTTTAATATGAGGTGTGATGCTTGTTCCGTTATCAATAGCTTGTATTAATCCGTTTACATTTATTGAAGTTATTTTATTGTGGGTAATATGATTTGCAGCTGTTGCCGAATAACCGTAACCACCTATTAGGTATAGCGTGTTTCCGTGTTGATGAAACTCCATGTTGGTACTTTGAAGTTGCTCTGCAATTGAAACCGGTAAGGTATTAACAGAAACACTTTTAATTTGGTTGGTTAATGCATTAACCAGGTAGATGTTTGTATTGTTCCCTGATGTCGCAAAAGCTGCATTGGGTTGTCTGCGGTGTAAGCCATCTAACCTGCCTCCAACAATTAACCATTGATTGTTTTGCTTAGCCCAAGCAAATGATTGTAAACCGGGAAGGTTAGTGATTTGGAGAGGTTTTATTGCAATATTATAATCGCCAATTTGTGCTGTCACATTCAACGTGATGAATAGTGATAGATAGAAGGTGAAGTTTTTCATATTATCTGTTTTTTTGAATATATAAAGTTGATTTTATTATTACACAATCAAAAATAGTTTTAAAATGTCTTTGTTATTGTAACATTTGTTACCTGTATAGTTTAAATAACTCCCTATTGTTGACATGATGAAAGAATTTTGGGATGAAAGGTATATCAATAACGAAATGGTTTATGGCTTTAAGCCTAACCGTTTTTTAGAAGATCAATTAGTAGAATTACCCCTAGGTGAAATACTACTACCAGCAGAAGGGGAGGGCAGAAATGCTATTTTTGCTGCAAAACTAGGATGGCAAGTTCATGCCTTTGATTTTAGTGAGGTAGCTCAACAAAAAGCGTTAGCTTTTGCTAAGTTAAACCAAGTTGAGGTAAATTATAAGGTTATCGATTTAACTCAATTTAATGCTCCCGAAAAAAGTTTTGATGTAATTGCACTTATATATGTGCATTTAAAACCTGATCTGAGAACCTCATTTCATCAAAAAATAGCAAGATGGTTAAAACCCGGAGGTAAGCTTATTTTAGAGGCATTTAATCTTAAACAATTAAACAACCACTCTGGTGGACCCAAAGATGAAGATATGCTGTATTCCCGCAGTATGCTTAAATCTGATTTCAATCAAACGTTTAAAATAGATTATTGTGGCGATGTTACTTTGTGGCTCGAAGAAGGACCTTTTCATGAAGGTAAGGCAGATGTAGTAAGGTTAATTGCCACCAAAATGTAATGAGTGTTTGAATAAATTTATAACGCGTTGCAAATTTACTTGTAACGCGTTTTTTGTTCTGTATAGTTTGATACTAAAAATGGTAATTAACAATAAAGTTTAAAGTCGACATGTCAACTTTGTTTATTACATACCTGTCGTTGTTATAAGTTTCGCCAACTTTGCCTTTATAGACGTATAATAGTTGAAACTCGGCTCCATTAAAATACTTGGGAGCACTGTATCGGATATCTATGTTTGCTTGCCAATAGGATGGCAAACCATACTTGTTTAATGCAAAGTTTTTCACATCGGGTAATTTAAAATATCCGTAAGTCGCCTCAATCCGTAGTCCTTTTTTTGCAAAGTTTTTTGATAAGGTTCCGGTCATGGCATGCACATCTCCAAAGCCTTCATTTCTCTCACGAGCCATAAATGTAAAAAATGGATCACGTCCCCACTCACGTGGCATCAGGTACTGTCCGTGTTTTGTTATACGGTTATAGTTTGTTTGTACAGCAAAGTTTTTGGGAAATGTTATGCCAAGTTTTGCCCCAAACGTATACGCCTGATTATTGGGGCTCATGTA
>JBILPP010000198.1:0-3894 GCA_044373765.1 Bacteroidia bacterium | reverse complement strand
TACGATGTGCAAGCAAATAAATTAGCAAACATGTTCGTTAAAAACTTCGAGCAATACGCTGCTGGTGTAGATGGTGAAATTTTAAACGCTGCACCTAAGGCAACACAAAATGCATAATTAGGTTTAAATTATTACTTAAAGAATACGTTCCTTTATATGCCCCCAAAAAGTTTAGCTTTTTGGGGGCATATTCATGCATTTATAAATTTGTTTATATAAATATTAAAGTTGATATAATACAAGCTTCTCCCTTTATCTATTAGTTTTAAGGTTATATTTTAGCGTATGGCTTTACATGTATCTCTTCATCCTCATGACTTGTAATAGTTGTTGCGAAATTGCATCCTATAATCTTTTTAAATAGTTGGTAGTCTTGCTGTATTTTATTTGAATAACTTTCTAAAGCCAGATTATTGAATAATTTGAACAGTGTAGTTGTTTAGATTTTTTTCATTCAAGGATAAAATAGGTGATGATCTTTTGGTAGTTATTATACAAATCTATAGATGGTAATTGAAGAAATGTTTAAGGTGATGTAAACGGGAATTAAGATAACCATATACAAAAAAGCCACCTACAAGTTAGTAGGCGGCTTTTTTAATAATAAAATTAAGATTGTATTATTCTAAATTTCACGGTTAACATCCCATTGTTCCATATAGTCTGCCACCCTGCGCAAGAAAGAACCACCTAACGAACCATCAACCACACGGTGATCATAACTTAACGATAAGAACATAATGTGACGAATAGCAATAACATCACCCATTTCAGTTTCTAGCACAGCAGGTTTCTTTTTGATGGTACCTGTTGCCATAATAGCTACTTGTGGTTGGCTAATAATAGGCGTTCCCATCACGTTACCAAATCCACCTACATTGGTTAATGTAAATGTTCCTCCTGATACCTCATCTGGCGTTAATTTATTTGTACGTGCACGATTAGCCAAATCATTAACTGTTTTGGTTAATCCAATTAGGTTCATGTTGTCAGAGTTTTTAATTACGGGTACTATCAAGTTACCACTTGGTAATGCAGCTGCCATACCAATATTAATTTGTTTGCGCTTTACAATGTTTGTTCCATCAACTGCAATGTTTATCATAGGATAATCTTTGATGGCTTTAACAACGCATTCAATAAACATGGGCGTGAAAGTGATTTTTTCTCCTTCTCTTTTCTGGAATACTATTTTAGCCTTGTCTCTCCATTTAACCATATTGGTAACATCTGCTTCAACAAATGATGTAACGTGTGGCGAAACATGTTTACTCATTACCATGTTCTCGGCAATCATCTTACGCATGCGATCCATCTCTATAATTTCATCACCCTGCATTAAGGTTACTTTTGGCGCTTTAAATGCAGGTGCTTGAATAGTTGGTTGCGATGCTGGTGCAATTGCTGCAGGTGTATTTACTGGAACAGCGGCAGGTGCGCTGGTGCGGTTTTGCACAAACGCTAAAATATCACGTTTTGTAACTCGACCTTCATTTCCAGTTCCTTCAATATGTTCCATTTCAGCCATGCTTACATTTTCTTCTTTAGCTATATTTAACACTAAAGGACTGTAAAAGCGAGCACCACCTGTATTACTTGGTTTAGGTGTATTGGTAGTATTCATTGCTGCAACAACGGTTTTTTCAACCTCTGCCACTGCAGTTTTTACTTCAGGTGCAGGTGCTGATGAGCTTGCCGTTGCTCCACCTTCTAATGCTATAATGGCAATTACAGCACCTACAGGTATCACATCACCTTCATTAAATAAACGTTTTATTAGTTTACCACCCTTAGGTGAAGGTACTTCAGAATCTACTTTATCGGTAGCTATTTCTAATACGGTTTCATCTGCAGCGATCATATCGCCTTCGTTTTTAACCCAGCGGATAATAGTTGCTTCCGCAATACTTTCGCCCATTTTGGGCATCACCAATTGAAATTCAGACATAATATTTGGTCAGTTTAAGCATTAGGGGAAAATTAACTCAGTACTATTTCTTTGAAAATGTGCTGTTTGCTAATTTTGCACTTGTAAATGTTTGGGCAAATTTAATTTTTTGCCCGACTTATGCCAATGATTATTAAACTTATCCCATATATTTTCTGAAGCCATTTATTCAAGAACACTTTATGTTTTACAGTACCTGAGTTTAATTGCTGTAAAGGTGCTTAATATTTGTTGGAGTTAAACTTAGGTTTACCCGTAAATTTTTTATCGCCTTGCGGTCTGTTTTCACTTCTTGGGGCATCACCTTTAAATTTCCGTCCACTATTGTTGTTGCTAGTGCCTTTTGATGGTGTTTGGTGTTCACCCTTTTTTTGATGCCTTCTATCATTCGTGCTTTTAGGCGCAGGAGTAAAATCTTGCATCGGGTAAGGATGGTTTTCAACTACAGGTATTTTTTGCCCAATCAATTTTTCAATATCTCTGATGTATTCACGTTCTTCGGCATCGCAAAAACTTATTGCAATTCCGCTTGCTGCAGCACGTCCGGTTCGTCCAATACGGTGTACATATGTTTCCGGTTGATTGGGTATTTCATAATTAATCACGTGGCTTAAATTATCAATATCAATTCCCCTAGCAGCAATGTCTGTTGCAACCAAAGTTTTTATAACCCCATTTTTAAAATCGTTCAATGCGTTTTGACGAGCATTTTGAGATTTATCTCCGTGTATGGCAGCGGTTTTAAAACCTTGTTTGGTTAAATCTTTTGCAATTCTGTCAGCACCATGTTTGGTGCGTGCAAAAATTAAAACACTGTGCATGTCTTTCTTCTTGAGTAAATCAATAAGTAAAGATTTTTTATTAGTCTTATCAATATAGAATAATTGTTGGGTTACTTTTTCTGCGGTTGATGAAACAGGAGTAACTTCAACTTTAACCGGGTTATGTAAAATGGTATTAGCCAGTTTAACTATTTCAGGCGGCATGGTGGCTGAAAAAAACAATGATTGTTTTTGCTTAGGCAATTTGGCCAATACTTTTTTCACATCATGCACAAAACCCATATCAAGCATTCGGTCTGCTTCATCTAATACAAATAATTTGATGTGGTTTAGGTCTACAAAGCCTTGCTGCATCAAATCCAATAACCTACCAGGAGTTGCAATTAGAATATCAATGCCGTGTTTTAATGCATTGGTTTGGCCATGTTGAGAAACACCCCCAAATATTACGGTATGCTTAAGACCTGTGTATCTTCCATAGGCTTCAAAGCTATCACCAATTTGAATGGCTAATTCTCGTGTAGGGGTAAGTATTAAAGTTGATGTTAGTTTACGCTTGCGTTCTTGTTCGCGTTGGTTGTATAATAATTGTATAATAGGAATAGCAAATGCTGCTGTTTTACCTGTGCCTGTTTGTGCACAGCCTAATAAATCTTTTCCTTGTAATAATGATGGAATAGCTTGCGCTTGTATAGGAGTTGGATTGGTGTAACCTTCTTCTTTAAGTGCTTTTAAGATGGGATCAATTAAATTTAATTCGTCAAATGTCATTTTATATATTAAGTACTATTAATGTGTAAGCGTACTTAATACAAAGGTAAGGCTAATTAGTGGAATACCTTTATTATATTCCACTAACTACCTTTTAGCTTTAAATCTCAAATAGCTTCGAGTAACATTTTTCTTAACATGTCCAATCCTTGTATTGCACTTCTATGTATAGTTCTTTCGCGATGATCACCCATGTTAAATTGTTTTGCAATTGTTCCCTTTGTTCCGCTTACTGCTACCCAAACAGTTCCAACTGGTTTATCTGGTGTGCCTCCATCAGGTCCTGCAATTCCACTTGTTGCAATGGCATAATCTGTATTTAATTTTTTTCTTACCCCTTCTGCCATTTGTGTTATACAAGCTTCGCTAACCGCTCCGTTGGAGTTTAATATT
>JBILPP010000197.1:0-3913 GCA_044373765.1 Bacteroidia bacterium | reverse complement strand
AGGGCAACAGCAAATAGACAAGCTGATGATGAAGCTGTTCAGTTTACAGGAATAACCACTTTACATGACAATACGGTATACGTAACACGTAGCGGTTCGCGTAATGATGTAAACTCATTTGTTAGGCCCGATAATGGTGTTTTAGTATACGATGCTGAAGGTAAAAACATAGGCTTTGCTACTGGGTTAAATCCCAATAACTCAAGTTTGAAATCAGCTATTGGAATTAGTAGCATAGCAGGGTATAGTGCTCCTCCGCAACGCTTACAAGGAATGAGCACATCTAAAAGTTTTCTTATTACTCAAGCAGGCGAATCTCAAAATGTTGAGTATCGTACTTTGATGATTAATGTGTATGACGACCCTGAATTGGGAACTCAATATGCGGAATCGCCACAGTATTTATCGTTTGATAACAGCAAAGCGGATAGATTTTTATATGAAAGTTATCGTTTTAAAAAGCCAGAAGATTGTTTTATAGCGCCTGATAATTTGGGTTATATGTTTGTGGTAGATAGCGAGACTGATTCACTATATGTTTTTACCCCACAAGGCTACGAGGGAGTTAATCCTCCTGCAAACTCTGGAATAACGAAACAATTAATTGTTTCGTTTGGCGGGTATGCTAGTGATGGAACCAATACTGGCCCATTTAGTTTTAATGATCCAAGTGGTGTATGTTATAACCGCAGAACCATATTTGTGGCAGATAAAAAGAACAATCGCATCTGTCGTTACAAATTGAGCACCGATTTGGAGTAAGGTTTATTTATTTTACTTATCACGGATTGTATATCGCTTACTTCAAAAGTTCCAGTATAATTAAACTTTTGCTTGGTATAGCGGTCTTAGTTTTTATTAAATAGTTAATATTTAGCATGCACAAAATTTATTCAGCATTATTTCTAATAATAGTATCATCATTATCAACGTTTGCTCAGCGCCCAAATATGGGGGGTATGCGCGCTATGCCAGCTATAGGTCGTTTGTATGGTAAGGTGGTAGACTCCAAATCAAAACAACCTGTAGACTTTGCTACTGTGACCCTATTGGCTATGCAAAAGGATAGCATCATCAGTGGCATTCTTGCCAAAACAAATGGTGATTTTAACTTAGATAAGTTACCCATGGGGCGATATCGTTTGCGCATCACATTTATTGGTTATCAAACATTAACGCAACAAGTATCTATAAGCCCGAATAATATTGAGCAAGATTTAGGGAATATTACTTTACAGGTTGATGCAAAAAGTTTAAAGGAAATTGTTGTCGAGGGTGAGCGTTCTGCTGTAATTATGACAGTTGATAGGAGAATTTATACAGTAGATAAAGATATCTCGGCCCGCGGAGGAACAGGGATTGATGCAGTAAAAAACATTCCTGGTTTGTCTGTAGATGTGGATGGTGGAGTAACTTTAAGAAATAGCAGTCCTACTATTTTCGTGGATGGAAGACCAACCAATTTAACATTAGAACAAATTCCTTCAGATCAAATTGATAGGATTGAAGTGATAACCAATCCTTCTGCAAAATATGATGCTTCAACATCAGGTGGTATTTTAAATATAGTATTGAAAAAGAATACCAAGCCAGGGTACAATGGGTTAATAACGTTGGGAGCGGGTTTTCCAAATAGATACAACGGTATGCTTAATTTGAACATCAAAGAGGGTAGAAGTAACTTTAGCATTTCATACAATGCTAACTTATCTAAAAACCCAACTAAGGGTTATACTGATCGCAGGTTGATAAGCAATGGAGAAACCAGTGGTTTTTATAATCAGGATAATCAGGTTACCATGGAGAACTTAATGCAGCATGGTCGTATTGCTTATGATTACAGCCTAACTAACCGTACTACATTATCATTAAGCCAAGGCATGATGCGTGGAGGATATGAATCTGATGAATCACAGTCGTTCATTGATCTTGATGCTTCGAATAATACGTTAACCTATGGTACACGCAGTACAATAGGTAGTACACAATGGGGCAACTACAACACCCAATTGCAATTGCGCAAAACCTATCCTAGAAAAGGAAGGGAGTTATCTACCGATATTACTTATAGTCGCGGTGAACGTAAAGCCAACAGTGACTTTGTTACCAATAATTACTACAGCAATGGGCAACCTATTACAGCGCAAGAATTTCAGGTTAACAGAGGAACGGGTAACAGCAATACATTCACTTATCAGTTGGATTTTACAAATCCTGTTACCGATACGGCTAAATGGGAATTTGGAATACGCAGTAATTATAAAGAAGATCTTTCTATACTAGATGTAGGATACCGTAACAATGCTTCTGGAGAGGTTGTAATGGATTCCACCTTATCAAACAACTATAAGATTAGTGATATGGTAAACGCTGCTTATGCTACCTACTCAAGTATGTTTAAACCAATGGGTATTGGATACATGGTGGGTTTACGTTTTGAGCAAACTCGTTTTATTGGGGAGTTGCTTGGTAAAAACCAATCGGTAGCGTATTTATATCCTGATGGAATATCTAATTTAGCCAAGGCATTTTTTCCAAGTATTTATTTAACAAAACGCATTGGAGAAAAACACGAAATTCAAACAAATTTCACCCGTAAAATTAGTCGTCCTGGATTTATGCAGGTTATGCCATTTATTATGTTTGCTGATAAAATGAATTACCGCACAGGTAACCCGCTATTACGTCCAGAGTTTATCAATTCGGCAGAAGTAAATTATAATCGCATATTTACATATGGTAATTTATTTACATCGGTTTATATAAAACAAACAGAAGGGGCCATTACACAATTTGCCCAAAAGTATAATGATACTTCAGATGTGTTATTGAATACCTTTATTAATGGGAATACCATGTATAATATGGGTTGGGAGAATAATTTTAAAACGAGCTTCTTAAAAAAGAAGCTAGATGTTACCATTAACTTAAACGGGTTTTATACTGATATTAGTGCTAATGTTGGGAACACTAACATACAAAACAGTGGCTTTAGTTGGAATACAAAAGGTATGGTAAGTTATAAGTTACCCAAACAATATACAGTACAAGTAAATGGTAATTACGAAGCGCCAAGAATTATTCCGCAAGGTAAGACGCTCGATCAATACTCGTTGGACATTTCGTTAAACAAGGAGATTATGAAAAAGCTAAGCTTTAACTTGGTTGTTAATGATGTGTTTAACACCAGACGTTTTGGAACCTATTATGAAAGCAATGTGATGGAGCAAAATATTAGTCGTAGACGCGAAACCCGTTTTGTGCGCTTAAGTGTAACATGGAGATTTGGAGAGATGGAAGCATCTCTTTTCAGAAAACGTAGTAACCAAAGACGTGGGGATAGTAATGGCGGTGGAATGGATATGGAATATTAGTAGCAGATTATTTCTCGCATAAAAAATCCCGATGGCATTTGCCACCGGGATTTTTTGTTAAATAATAATATTGATGATAATTAGATAATGCCTAGTTTCTTTTTAACGGCACCCATAATGTTATCACCATCTGGTTTGTATAACAATGGTGTTCCTGGGCTGCTATCAAATACATAAGAGTAACCACCTTCTTTAGCAACTGTACTAATTGTAGTTTTGGCTTTTTCAATAATTGGTTTTAATAACTCTTGTTCTTTGCTTCTTGCGTTTTCTTGTGCGTTTTCTTGAAACTCTTGAATACGACTCTGCATATCACGTAATTCTTTCTCACGCAAATCTCTAATAGCCTCACTCATCGTTGCTTGATTTTTTTGAAAAGCAGCCAATTTGGTTTCAAATTCATCGCTCATTTTTTTCAACTCATCTTGCAATGTTTTGCTAAATGATTCCATATCTGTGGTTGCCTTTTTGTATTCAGGCATCATGCGCATCAATTCTTGAAAATCGATGTAAGCAAATTTGTTTTGTGCATTGGCTTG
>JBILPP010000196.1:0-3981 GCA_044373765.1 Bacteroidia bacterium | reverse complement strand
TATATGTTGTTGGCTGTAAATATTGAGCCCTATGCTAATCGTTATGTATTCGGGAATATCGATGTGTTAAACACGATACTCTATCAAGATGCGTTACAAAAAATCAATCCTGTTGATTTTACCGATGCGCGTGTAATAATTAAGGGCTGTAGTGATGTGCCTGTACCAGTTAGTGCTTACGTTGAAATTACACACAAACTTACACCACATGTAAAAAGCATTATGTACGGTGAGGCCTGCAGCAATGTGCCCATTTACAAACGTAAATAAAGAGACTTTCAAAAGCTTGAAAGCCTCTCTATTTGTTATTATTTTAATGCCACCACGCTAATTTCTACATTTGCGTTTAGCGGTAATTTAGATACTTGCACTGTTTCGCGTGCAGGGAAATTTCCCGTAAAAAAACTACCATAAGCTTCGTTTATGGCTGCAAAGTTTCCTAAATCTGTACAGTAAATGGTTGTTTTAACCACATCACCAAAATCCATTCCGGCTGATTGTAAAATAGCCAAAACGTTTTCCATCACCTTTTTCGTTTCTGCAGAAATATCGTGCTGTATCATTTCTCCTGTCACTGCATCTTTAGCAACTTGTCCGCTGGTGTATAAAGTATTTCCAACCATCACACCTGGGCTGTAAGGGCCAATTGGGGTGGGAGAATTTGCACTGGTAATTATTTTCTTTTCCATATGAGTTTGCGTGTTAAATTTGTTTTCAAAAATACAACCTACTCATGAAGATTTTATTACGTGGAGAAAAAATAGTAACCAACGAGTTAAAACAAAAATTAACTGCGGCAGAAGTTACTGAAATTCAAGACTCAGATTATCCCAAAATTGATCTAAGTGCTTTTGATATGATATTTGATTTGAGTATTGATGAAAATTCAAATGCGTTAAAATATTACGCTCCACTTAAAAATATTCCTGTTTTTGTTGGTGCAGTTAAAACACAGTTGGCTGCTGCCGCAAACCTTTATGGCAGAGAAATACTATGTACACTAATTGGTATAAATGATTTGCCAACTTTTGTAAACCGCAGTTTAGCTGAAGTATCATTATTAAATAAAACAGATGAACCAACATTGCATCAAATCATGCTTAACTTGGGTTGGGAATATAAATTGGTTCAAGATCGTGTAGGTATGGTTACTCCACGTATCATCATGATGATTATTAACGAGGCTTGTTATACCCTGCAAGAAGGTACAGCAAGCATGCAAGACATTGATACAAGTATGAAACTGGGAACTAATTATCCTTTTGGTCCTTTTGAGTGGGCCGATAGAATTGGTATTAAACATGTTTATGAAACACTGAAAGCAGTTTATGATGATACCCATGACGAACGTTACAAGATTTGTCCGATGCTTAAAACTATTTACTTAAAAAATGGGTCTTTCTATAATTAACAGCTAAACAATTGAAAAAACTACTTTTAATACTGGGCTTACTTTCATTTGCCTCAACCTATGCACAAGAGCATTTTTGTGCAACACACAAGCAAAAATATTTTCAAAAATCTTATGGTAAGGCTGCCAATACACAGCAATTATCTTTAATGAATTATTATGATGTAAAGTTTCATCACCTCAATTTAAGTATTGAGAGAAACAGCACCATCATAAGTGGAAATGTGCGCACCATTGCACAAGTTGTTGTTAATGCACTAGATACTTTTGGTTTTGAATTGCATAGCAATCACACCATCGATTCTGTTGTTAACTCTTCAGGGCAAAGGTTATCTGTGCAACATCAATCAAATTTTGCGTATGTTGTGTTACCTCAATCTGCACAAAAAAATAGTTTAATAGATGTAACAATTTATTATCACGGAGATGCGCTTGTTGCCGCAGGTGCAGCAATTGGTTCAGGGTTTACAACTGGTACTTCAACCCGTTGGGGAAATCAAGCCACATGGAGTTTAAGTCAGCCATATTCGGCTTATGAGTGGTTTCCATGTAAGCAAGCATTACAAGATAAAATCGATTCGGTTTTTACTTATGTTACCACTAGTAATGAAAATAAAGTGGGTGCAATTGGTGTACTTAAGGATGTTGTTAATCTAACCGGGAATAAAGCGCGTTACCAATGGCAATCAAAACTTGCAGTAGATTATTATTTAATATCCATAGCAGTTGCCAAGTATGTAGAATACAATACTTATGCGCACATAGATGGCGATTCCATGTTGATTCAGGATTATATTTATGATAACCCGGCAACACTTACCACCCTAAAGCCCGAATTAGATAAAACTGCTCCCATGCTGGTAGGTTTTTCTAACTGGTTTGGTAAATATCCGTTTTGGAAAGAAAAGTACGGCCATGCGATGGCACCTTTTAGTGGGGGTATGGAACATCAAACCATGACGAGTATTGGCATCATTAACTTTGGTATTGTTGCGCACGAGTTAGGCCACCAATGGTTTGGTGATCATGTTACTTGTAAAACTTGGAAAGATATTTGGTTAAACGAAGGTTTCGCAACCTATTGCGAATACTTAGCATTAGAATTACTTAGCCCAAGCGAAGCTCCTGCAGACATGCTTGCTGTACACAATACAGTAATGTCTCAAACTGATGGCAGCATTTGGTTTGAAGACACCACAAACGTTAGTCGCATGTTTTCGTCAAGGTTAACATACAATAAGGCGGGTGCGTTTGTTCATATTTTACGCTACGAATTAAACAATGACTCTTTGTTTTTTGCAATTTTAAAAATGTACCAGCAACAGTTTGCATTTGGTACTGCAAGTACCACAGATTTCAAAACATTATTAGAACAGCAAAGCAATAAAGACTTTACGCAAGTTTTTAACCAATGGTTTTATGGTCAAGGTTATCCAACATTTAGTGTTTCATGGAATCAATTAAACGATACCTTATACCTGGTATCTAACCAAACCGTAAGCAGTACAACCCCATTATTTATTACACCTGTTGAGTATAAAATTACTTATGCTGGTGGCGATACTACGCTGCGTGTCATGCACAATCAAAAACAAGTATGGCTTAAGTTGCCAATAAATAAAATGGTAAGTGCAATTGCTATCGATCCCAATAATTGGATTATTAACCGAGGCACGGCAGTAAAAGATGCAACTATTGTTGGTTTAAAAGAGCAGCTTAATAACCAAACCAATGTTCGGGTTTATCCCAACCCGGCTGGTCAGCAAATTCAAATTATTGGGGTAAACCCATCGAGTAATGTAGTGGTGTTTGATGCATTGGGTAAGGTTCAACTATCAACCACACTAAAGAACAATGATTTAGATATTAGCAGTTTGAATACAGGATTATATTGGGTTGAAATAAAAGATGGATCAAACCATAGTTGCATTAAATTTATAAAACAGTAATTACGCATTAATGAAAAAGATAATATATTTATTGGCATGCATGCATTTTGCGGTTGTATCTTTTGGTCAAACAGCAAACCATAAAGAAACCTTTAAGCTTGTGTATGATGAGGTTTTAACAAATGGACAATGCTACCAAACACTTGATTATTTGTGTAACCAAATTGGCGGAAGATTAAGCGGTTCTCCGCAGGCCGAGCAAGCTGTGCAATACATGTTTAATAAAATGAAAAGTTATGGCTTTGATACCGTTTACTTGCAACCAGTTATGGTGCCGCATTGGGTTAGAGGCGCAAAAGAGGAGGCATTTATAGCAAAAGGGCGACAAAAGTTTGATGTGCGCATTTGTGCTTTAGGCGGCAGCGTGGCCACCCCTTTAATGGGTATTGATGCAGAAGTTATTGAAGTAAAAAGTATTGCAGAGCTAAAAGAACTGGGTAAAGAGCGCATTAAGGGTAAAATTGTATTCTTTAACCGACCAATGAATCCAACCCATATACACACGGGTTCGGCTTATGGTGGTGCAAACGATCAAAGAGGTTCAGGTCCTGCAGAGGCGGCTCGCTATGGTGCTGTAGGTGCCGTAGTTCGTTCGCTTACCTTAGCAAATGATGATTTTCC
>JBILPP010000195.1:0-3993 GCA_044373765.1 Bacteroidia bacterium | reverse complement strand
TATAACGGGCATGCTCAATAAATTAGGGGTTGATGTTTATCATGGCTTAAGTAATGAATTACCTGCCAACATAAAAAGTTTTAAAGGGAAATCGATAGTTACCATTCACGATTTAATTTTTTTACGCTACCCACAGTATTACAAAACAATTGACAGACTTATTTACAAACGGAAGTTTACTAAAGCTTGTCTTGATGCCCACGTGGTAGTAGCTGCTAGCAAGCAAACGGCCTCTGATATTCAGTTTTTTTTAGGAATTGATTCACGAAAAATAGAAGTTGTGTATCAAAATTGTGATGAACAATTTGATAAAAAAATAACAAGACAGGAGTTAGATGCTGTGAGAGAAAAATACAATTTAACTTCATCTTATTTTATTTGCATAGGTACAATTGAGCCGCGTAAAAAACAGCTTATGGTATTGAAGGCATTTCATCAAGCTAACATAAACAATCATTTGGTGTTTGTAGGTAAACATACTAATTACACTGAAGAACTTCATCAATACATCAACCAAAACCATATAGCCGATAAGGTACATTTTATTGAAGGTGCTGATTTTGTTGATTTTCCAGCATTGTACCAAAATGCAAGTATGGCAATATATGCAAGCGAGTTTGAAGGGTTCGGAATTCCTGTTTTAGAGGCCATGCGAAGTGATGTAAATGTAGCCGTAGCTAATACATCAAGTCTAACTGAAGTAGGAGGAGATGCTGTAAATTATTTTGAAACAAGCGAACAGTTAACAGCACTTTTTAAAAATGCGGAATCTTTAATCATAAATCATGATAAGGTGCAAAATCAGTTGGGTAAGTTTTCGCCCCAAGTATTGATAGCACAGTTGTTGAAGGTGTATAGCTAGCTTAAATTGGTTGCTAAGTTGTTTGGTGCTTTTCTTTCTACATATCCTCCGTGTTTATATCCACGTATAGGTGTGAGTATCGTGGCTTTGGGTACAAAGCATTATTGTTACATTTGTAATTAATAAATTATACAACAAGTGAGCGCAACCGAACCAAAAATCAAAAAAAAACGTAAGGTATCATACTTGCCATCAATCATTAGTATTGGCATGGTGCTTTTTATGTTGGGTTTATTCGGCATTATATTAATTAACGGAAATAAACTGCAGCAATATTTAAAGGAGAACTTTCAGCTTACCGTTTTTTTTAAGGATGAAGTTACGGAGGTTGATATGCAACGTGTAATGGCCACAATGCAGCAGCAAGAGTATGCCAAACGCGTTATTTTTGTGAGCAAAGAGCAAGCCGCTCAACAGTTTTCTAACGAAATTGGTCAAGACTTTGTTGGATTTCTTGGTTTTAACCCGCTGTTGCCAAGTGTAGAATTGTTTTTAAAGTCTTCATTTACAACCCCTGATAAACTTAAAACAGTTGATATTGAGTTGCGCAGGAACCCCGAAGTGCAGGAGGTAGTTTACCAGCAAAACATATTAGACGAAATTAACAAGAATGTAAGCACAATAGGAACCGTGCTCATTTCTTTGAGTATTATTTTCTTAATTATATCTATCACCGTAATTAACAACACCATTCGTTTAAATCTGTATGCCCGCAGGTTTATTATTAAAAGTATGCAAATGGTTGGGGCTACCCACTGGTTTATTATTAAACCATTTATGTTTAAAAGTATATTACATGGGTTATATGGTGGCATAATCGCTTGCTTGTTACTTTTAGGCGTTTTGTCAGCCCTTCCTAACTGGATTGGTGGTATTGAAGCGCTTTACGATAATACACAGTTTGCAATCTTGTTTGTTGTTGTTATACTTGTAGGCATAATAATAAGTATGATGAGTAGTGCGTTTAGCACCAATCATTACTTAAAATTAAAAATTGACGATTTATACTAAACACATTAACATGCAAAAAGCAACATTAAAGAAACCAATAGAGAAGCCTCATTTACCTAAGGCTGAAGAACATTTCATTTTTGGTAAACTAAACTACTTATTAATGATTATAGGTGTAGTTTTTATAGCCATAGGATTTACGTTAATGTCGGGTACTGAAGATATTTTTAGCACCACCAAACTAACTGTAGCTCCAATTTTGGTTATGATTGGCTTCGTGATAGAGCTTTTTGCTATCATGCGCAAAAACTAATACCAGCAAAATTTATGGGTATTTTTGAGGCAGTGGTGTTAGCCATTGTTGAGGGATTAACGGAGTTTCTTCCTGTTTCATCAACTGGTCACATGGTATTGGCTTCTTCGGCTATGGGCATTGCCAATAACGATTTTGTTAAAATGTTTACTGTTGCCATTCAGTTTGGCGCCATTTTAAGTGTGATGGTTTTGTATTGGAAAAGATTTTTCCAATCGCTTGATTTTTATTTTAAATTAGGAATAGCTTTTATACCTGCAGCCGTTTTTGGCTTTTTACTGAACGATTACATTGATGCCATGCTTGAAAATGCATTGGTTGTAGCCATTACCTTATTGATTGGTGGTGTAGTACTTCTTTTTGTAGATAAATGGTTTGCCAAAACAGAAACATCCGGAGCAACAGACGTTGAATTTAAAAATGCATTTGTTATTGGTTTGTTTCAGGTTATCGCTATGATACCAGGTGTATCTCGATCAGCCGCGACAATTATTGGTGGTTTAACCCAGAAATTAAATCGTACAGCTGCCGCAGAATTTTCTTTCTTTCTTGCCGTACCAACTATGCTAGCCGCTACAGGATATAAAATGTTAAAGTACCACCTGAAGGTAGGCTTTAATAGTAGTGATATAAGTGTATTGCTGATAGGGAATGTTGTAGCGTTTGTGGTTGCAATTATTGCCATCAAAGCATTTATTGGCTTTTTAACAAAGTATGGTTTTAAATTATTTGGATGGTACCGCATTATTGTTGGTGCAGCCATTTTAATCTTATATGCAATGGGCTATCAGTTGCAAATAATCTAGTCTTCATGTCAAATCCTATTTCTATTAATGTTGAGCAAGGTTGTGTTTTGTTAATTAACAAACCGCTTACTTGGACAAGCTTTGATGTAGTAAATAAACTGCGTTATATTTTATTGCGAAACCTGCATAAATTTAAAGAAATTAAGGAAGGGGAGAAACGTAAACTGAAAGTGGGTCATGCAGGAACATTAGATCCTTTAGCAACCGGATTATTGATTGTTTGTATTGGTAAAGAAACCAAAAACATTGACCAATACATGGCCACAGAAAAAGAATACACGGGTAGTTTTTATATAGGTGCCACACGTCCTTCTTACGATAATGAAACAGAGGTTGATCAAACTTATCCAACAGGACATATTACAACCGAACTGATTCATCAAACCACCCAACAATTTCTAGGTGATATCATGCAATTGCCGCCTGTTTATAGTGCGATAAAAAAAGATGGTGTTCGTTTATATGAAAGCGCTCGAGCTGGCATAGAAGTAGAACTTACACCACGCCCAGTTACCATAAAATCCTTTGAAATTACCAAAATAGAAATGCCCATTGTGGAGTTCAGGGTGGTGTGCAGCAAAGGTACATACATACGTTCTTTAGCTTACGATTTTGGTAAAGCCTTAAACAGTGGTGCTTATTTAAATAGTTTGTGTCGCACGCGTAGCGGTAATTATTTATTAAGTGATGCGCTTAGTTTAGATGACGCGTTGGCGTTAATCGAAAATCAACCTGATTTACAATAACGAGCTACTTCCTTAATTTTATTACATTTGCGTCATCACGCATGAAAGTATACCGCAGTTTAGACGAGTTGCCCAAAATTAAAAATGCCATTGTTACCCAAGGAACATTTGATGGGGTGCATGCTGCGCATAAAGTTATTTTAAACAGACTGAAGCAAATTGCCAAAGAAAAAAATGGTGAAACCGTTGTAATGACTTTCGATCCTCATCCACGTATGGTGCTTTTCCCAGATGATCATGGACTAAAATTGTTACATACTTTAGATGAAAAAATTTTAGCATTAGAAAACGAAGGGGTAGATCATTTAATCATTA